>CAYFTS010000063.1:0-2472 GCA_964346135.1 uncultured Candidatus Bathyarchaeia archaeon
AACCCACACGTAAGGCACTCCCAAGATGCTTCTTTCTGTTTGTTCAGCAGGAATTCGTTGATTCTTAGGCGGGGAGAGTACTTGGAAACCTTTCTTTTCGGGCAGATTCCCGTGCATAATCCGCATTGGTAACAGTTATTCACCTGTAACATTTAACGCCCTCAATGTTTTGTTAACTTGGGCTGCGGCAAAGGTTCCTTGAGCTAAAGAATAGTTAATGTCCTTTGGACCACAGTTTGCGCCTGCGACAAAGACACCGTGTACACTGGTTGCCAAGGGTGCGGAAACAACTTTAAAGAATCCAGTTTCGGAGAGCGGCAAGTCAGTCATTTTGCTCAGCTCCTCTGTCTCTGCACTTGGTATAGCTCCAATCGAAAGAACTACCAGATCAGACTCCATGCTTCTTGCTTTTCCTGTTAGAGTGTTTTCAAAGCTGAGAATTAGCTTATTGTTCTTTTCGAAGACCTCTGCAGGTCGGCTTCTAATGAATGTGATCCCGAGATTTCTAGCATCAGAATACGTTTGTTCATATAAGGATGGGGTTCTGATATCCATATACATAACCGTTAATTCCATCTCTGGATGTTCTCTCTTGATCAGAATTGCGTTTTTCAAGGCAGACATGCAACAGAAGGAGGAACAGTACTCGTTTGCCTTTGCGTCTCTGAAGCCGACGCACTGAACAAATACTATCGACTCGGGGGTCTTTGAGTTTGAAGGTGTTTCCAACTTCCCATCTTTCAACATCTTCTCTAGGTCCACAGCCGATATTACGTTCTTGTACTTTCCATAACCATATTCTTTTTTCTCGGTTGGGTCATATAGCCTGAAGCCTGTTGCGAGGACGATTGCCCCAACACTGAGCTCATGTTTTTTACCTTTCGTATTGACAGTTACTTTGAATGCTGGCATTTTTCCTTTGGAATCATTGACTGTTGAATTTGTGTAGACTGTGATATTGTTCTGTGCCTCTATCCTTTCTAAATAGCTTGTAAGGATAGCTTCAGCCTTCTCATTAGTGGGAAAAACGCTGTAAAGATTCCGTAGGTTACCGCCTAAAGTCTTTTCGTTTTCAATCAGATACACTTGGTGATTCATGGCGGCTAGGTCGAGTGAAGCTTGCATCCCTGCTATGCCGCCGCCTACAACCAAAACCTTACTCATTGGAATGCTTCACCTTCTGTAGGAAATTGACGGTTGAAATCTTGTGGATTTGGTCAAGACCTAGATCCTTCTCGTCAAATCCTAACGCTAGCCCAAGAAGCTGAGCATAGAACAACACCGGGATTTCAAAACTCTTCCCAAACTTTCTTCTAGCAATGATTTGTCCCATGTCAAGTTGTCTAAAGCAAAAGGGACAGCCAACCACTATGGCATCTACCTCGCCCTTTCTCTCAAGGGACCGAATCGCAAGTGAATATGCAACATTGGTATCGTGGGACAACAGAAATGATCCACAGCACTGTTCAGTGCCCATTGGGCGAACGACTTTTGCTCCTGTCATAGACACGAGTTCTTCGAGTTTTCTTGGTTCTTCAGGGTCATCGAACTGTAGAACGTCGCTTGGTCGAAGGATGTGGCAGCCATTCTGATAGGATATTGCAAGGCCATCCAAGGTGACTTTGGTTTTCTCCTTTATTTTTGAAGTTCCGATTATATCGTGCATTAGTTGGTGGAAATGGAATATCTGAGACTTTCCTTTGTAGGAGAGGTTGATCTTCCCTAACACATTGTTAACTCTATTTCTCAGTTGCTGGTCTTTCAGTTCATGCTTTGCTTTGTTCAGTGATAAGAAACAGCCATTGCAGAGTGTCAAGATGTCTAGATTCTCTTTTTCCGCTAGAGCAATATTCCTAGCTGCGAAGACAAGAGCCGTGTAGGAATCCATTCCTTCCGTGAACTCTCCGCAGCATCCAAAGTCTGGAATATCTATAAGTTCAATGTTGAAATGATCTGCTACCTTCCTGACAGCAGCTTCGTAATTGAAAGCTTGCGTTGGAACGTTGCAGCCAAGGAATAATGCCAGTTTCATTTAACCATTTCCTCCAGTCCCGTCAGCTTAGCGATTTTTTTGAAATCCTTGGAAACGTCCAATTTCAGTTCGGGTAATCCCATTTGCTTCCTTTTTTGCTGTGTTGAACGAGAGACTTCGACGATGCGGCCCGTGGCCAGAATGGCACGGTTTCCCTCCTTAACGGGTATGGGAGCACAACCATTCTTTGAAATGAGGTTCGTGATGCTGTGAATAATTTGAATCGGCTTCACGTCTTGAGGGCATCTCTCGTAGCATAAGTAGCAGGTTGAGCAGAACCAAAGAATCTTCTTATTTATATCAATATTGCCTTCTCTTGCTTCTTTGACTATTTTTCTTATGTTATACTCTGGAAAACTCCTCATGACTGGGCAGCCACCGCTACATGTTCCACACTGATAGCAGACGTTTAAGTCCTCCAAAGTAAGTTCTCCTTTATT
>CAYFTS010000064.1:0-3770 GCA_964346135.1 uncultured Candidatus Bathyarchaeia archaeon
GAAAAACTTAGAATTGCCATTGATATCGATGGAGTTGTGTTAAAAACTGACACGTTGGGTTCTCTCGAAGCCATCGCTGAGAGTTTAAAACAAAATCACATTCCAATAAGATTGGCGGATGTAGGAGACGTTTCCAAACGAGACGTCACAGAAGCTGTTGTAGTTAAAGAACATGAACCGCTTTACGGAGCCATCTTAGCCTTCAACGTGAAAACATTGCCAGACGCAGAGAACGAAGCAATAGATCGAAGCATTCTCATCTTCAAAAACAATATCATCTATCATTTAATCGACGATTATTTAGAATGGATGAAAAGCACACAGGAAGAACGCATTCAAAAAGAACTTGAGAGGCTAGTTAGACCAGGCAAAATAAAGATTCTTCCTGGATACGTATTTAGAAGAGCAAAGCCCGCCATTGTAGGAATCGAAGTCTTAGCAGGACAAATTAAACCAAAATACGAGCTCGTTGGAGAGGACGGCAGACACATAGGCGAAATCAAACAAATTCAAGATCGTGGACAAGCAATAAGTGGAGCAGAGACTGGAATGCAGGTTGCTGTATCATTAGATAAGGCAGTTGTAGGACGACACATCAATGAAGGAGACGTGCTTCGCGTCAAGGTGCCTGAAGCACACGCAAAAGCTCTACAAACAAAGTTTCAAGATTATCTATCTCCCGATGAGTTAGAAACGCTCAACGAACTCATTAACATTATGAGACGCAAGTCTCCATTCTGGGCAAACTAAGTACTTGAGTGTTAAAAGTCAGAGATTCTTCAGCTTTTGAATGGTTTAGTAAGTGATTTCACATTCATAGAATTTATTAAGTCTTGCTACGCAATATATCGTGGCGTTGCGCCCATACCAGTTTGGTTAGAGATCATAATAGTCTAATAAATGAGTGGGAATGAATGAAAACGGAGCCGGACACTGTAGCGAAAAGAAAACTGTCCATGTTTAGAGAAGTCTATCCGATAGAAGAGCCTTATGTTTTCGCCGCGGTTGTAAAAGATCCTATTACACAAAAGCTACGATATCAGGTGATTGAGCCTACCCTTCGCGAGAGGGAGCAGGCGCAACTTCGCGAGATTAAAAATCTTTTGGTTGAAGAAATAGATGTCAGTCTTGAGGACCTTGAAACTAAGAAGAAGGCAGGGGAATATCTGAAAAACAAGGTTCAAGAGATTATTAAAAACTATCGCATGGAAGTTGCGGAGGAAGCTGTTGACAAACTCATGTATTATATTACCCGCGACTTCATCGGCTATGGAAAAATTGACCCTCTCATGAAGGATCATATGATTGAAGACGTCTCTGCGGACGGAGTGAACATTCCCATTTACGTTTGGCATAGAGAGTACGAGTCCATACCCACAAACATCGTTTTTGAGGAGACCGATGAACTAAACTCCTTCATTGTAAGGTTGGCTTACCTCGCTAAAAAACACATTTCTGTTGCGACACCGATACTTGACGCATCTCTTCCAGACGGAAGCCGTATCCAACTTACCTATGGATCGGAAATTACTCGAAGGGGCTCAACGTTTACGATCCGTCGTTTTCGTGTGGACCCGCTCACTATCTCTGATTTAATATCGTTTAACACTCTCTCTTCAGATATGGCTGCGTATTTTTGGTATGCTATCGAGAATCGTGCATCAGTTCTTGTAGCTGGGGGAGTAGCATCGGGAAAGACAACTATACTTAACTGTTTATCCATGTTCATAAAGCCCGAGTTCAAGATCGTGAGCGTAGAGGACACCGCTGAGCTTAACCTGCCTCAGGAGAACTGGATTCCCTCGGTTGTGCGGTCGGCATTTGGGTCCGAAGGCGAAAAGACAGGCGCCATCACACTGTTTGACCTTTTGAAGGCAGCGGTAAGGCAGAGACCAGACTACATTATTGTGGGCGAAGTGCGCGGCAAAGAGGCTTACACGCTCTTTCAGGCAATGGCAACTGGACACTTGGGTATGAGCACAATACACGCGGAGTCCATCGAGGGTGTTGTCAACCGTTTAGAGTCTGAACCCCTGAACATTCCAAGAGCTCTACTCACCATGATAGACATTGTAATGGTTCAATTACGAACTGAAATCAATGGAAAACCAGTTCGAAGAACAAGTGCGGTAACGGAAATTGTGGCTATGGATCCCAAGACAAAGGAACTTTTAACCAATGGTGTGTATCAGTGGAATCCAAAAATTGACGCTTTTTCGTATTCTGGGCGCAGCCACGTTTTGGAGAAAAATACTAAAAAGATGAGTCTTGAACAAGATGAAGTTCGAAAAGAGCTTCATCGGAGAAAGGTTGTACTAGAATGGATGGCGAAAAATAACATCCGAAGATACACAGATGTCGCCACTGTCATCAGAGAATACTACGCTGACCCTGCTCGTGTTTATAGAAAGGCGAGAGTTGGAGCGAATTGGATTTGAGCAAAATCAGAGAGAGAATCAAAAGAATATACAGAAGCTTTCACCACTTAATTGAGAGAGAGCAGTCTAGTAAGACAAAGCCTCATGTGTTTGCCTATCAATTACTCGGGAAAAGAATTGCTCCGTTATTGCCTTTGTTTGAAGACATGCATATGAGCTATCAGAAATCTGGAATAAAGATTGGTCTTAAGGCTTACGTTAGCTTCGCCATTCTCGTGTTTATGGTGACCTCCGTGACATCTCTAGTTTTGATTCCTTCAATCCTATTTTTCATTCTTCGTCTTTCTTTGTTGTCTTCTCTTCTCTTCGGCGTGGGCGGAAGCTTATTCGCTGGAGCCTTGACCATTATTCTTTTCTATGTTTACCCAGCGTATCGCGCAGATGGTTTGAAAAGGAGCTTAGATGATGAACTCCCTTTCACCGCAGGTTATATGGCAATACTGGCTGGTGCAGGTGTGCCGCCTGACATGATTTTCCGTTCTTTGGCTGAAATTGATACCACATTGGCGGTTTCTGGTGAAGCTAAAACGATAGTTCGTGATGTAGAACTCTTTGGATATGACATACTTTCAGCTCTAGAGGCTGCTTCTGAGCGAACACCTTCAACAAAGTTTAAGGAGTTGCTTGAAGGCTTCATCGCTGCTATTCACTCTGGAGGAGGCTTGACGAGGTATCTGAGAGATCGATCGCATCAATACATGAAGCTAAAGCGCATTGCTCTTCGCCAATTTTCTGACACTCTATCAATCTTAGCGGAGTTTTATGTTGCTCTGTTAGTTGCGGGACCCTTGATTCTCGTAGTTATGCTCGCTGTGATGGCGATGCTTGGAGGAGGAACGGAATTGCTTGATCCTCGCCTTCTGTTGTATCTACTGACCTATCTAGGCATACCTATCGGATCAATCGTGTTTCTCATAATGCTGGACGTAATTTCACCGAGGAGGTAGACATGCCTAAGATTAAGAAAAAGGAGAAAAAAATCGCTTGGATCGTACCTAGTTTAGTAGGTGTCGCCGTAATCATAACTGCATACATAACACTTTGGAACACTCCGCTTTTTGATGAATATGTGTTGCTCGCAATTTTAATCGTAATTTTTCCCGCCGCAATACTAGATTACATAGATAACCGCTGGAAAAAATCTGTGGATGAACACTTACCTGACCTTTTCCGAAGCATAATTCAAGCTCGAAAGGCAGGGATGCCGCTCCCACAAGCTCTAGAAGAGACATCCAAAAGACGTTATGGACCTTTGACTGAGGAATTGAAGAAAATGGTGATTCAAATGTCTTGGGGCGTACCGTTTGAAAGAGCCTTTCAATTTCTCGGCGA
>CAYFTS010000065.1:0-3133 GCA_964346135.1 uncultured Candidatus Bathyarchaeia archaeon
GTGAAGAGCAGAAGAACCCAGTACACGGCTATGCTGGCCATCCCAATGAGAATTGCTGCTCCGCCTCCCCCTCCCCGTCTGCTTCCCCCAAAATAGGCGGAGTACAACAGAGAACTGCCTATGATGTAAACGAGAGAGGGGAGGAAGGAGACCAGCACCATTATCTGAACGTCACGATGCTTCAAATGTCCCAGCTCATGGCCCAAAACCGCTTCCACTTCCTCTTCCTCCAGCGTCTCAAATAATCCCGTGGTCACGGCTACACGGGTGCCGGCAATCGGAGAGCCATATGCAAAGGCGTTTGGAATTGGAATGTTTGCGATTCCAAGCTTGGGCATTTTGATTCCAGATTTCCTACTGAGCCTTTCAACCATTGCATGAAGTTTAGGAGAATCACTTTGTTTCACTTCTCTCACTTTGTACAAGGCGTTTATTAGGTGGGGAGCAAAAAGCCACTGGATAATATTGAAAGATGCTACTAAAGTCACTAAGAGGATTAAGTTCAAGGAGCCAAAGTATCCAAGCAGAACTGCAAAGAAGGCTGTTGACGCCCCTATGATTATAGCCAAGGTTCCCAACATAGATACTCGAAGTTTCCACACACTCAATCTTTTTCACTCCTTTTTTCGGTGCTATTAGGCATTTGGCAACAGAAATATATAAATATTTCTTTCAAAGATATATCTAAAAGAGGGTTAGATATGCCATCCGAAGTTGACGAGTTCATTTCAGATTTTTCTCGATTCTACATACTTACACTTCTCTATGAAAAACCAGCTCACGGCTACAGCATACTCACCAAATTTAAGAAGAGAATAGGGAAAGAAATCAGCCCCAGCTTGGTTTACCCCTTTCTACAACAACTCGAGAAAAAAGGGCTTGTGAAACACACCATGAAGCCGGTGGGAGAAAAACAGAAGAAAGTATACCAACTCACGCCAGAAGGCAGAAAACTCTGTAAGAGACTATTCAAACGTTTTGCGGCTCTCGTTTCCACCGCTATTGAACCAAGCCTAGAAGTTTGCGCCCACTGCGGATGCAAAGTCTACGAAGGCGGATACTTTGAGGTCATAGATGGTAAAGAAACTACCTTCTGCTGCAAACACTGTGCAGGCTCATATAAGCAAGAGAGAAGAGCCGCTAGTGAACACCCACTTTTTCAGGAGAGAAGTGAGTGATGACTGGATGACGAAGTATCCATATTCATGAGGTAAAAAGAGTTTTTGATGATACGTAGAGGCATGTCTTATGGCAGAGTACGGTTATGGACAATGGGGTCTAGTGTTTTTAAATGTGATTCTGTTTGGCCTCTTTCTACTTCTTATACCTCTTAAGAGGAAGATAGAGCGTCGTTCAGCAAGCATTTACCTAGCTTTCATAATTGCTCTGTACACTGAAATGTACGGATTCCCTTTAACCATCTATGCTCTTACGTGGCTATTTGGATATCAAAATCCTTTAACGCATATATCCGGACATATCCTCACAGGAATAGTAGGAGAATACCTGTTCTTCTCCTTCCTTCATCCACTCTCAGTAGTAATTATCCTAGCAGGGGGGCTTTTGATAGTTGTCGGTTGGAGGAACGTATACGCAGCTAAAGGCGAGCTAGCGACCAACGGCATTTATAGATATACCCGTCATCCACAATACCTGGGAATTCTACTGCTCACGTTGGGTATGATTGTTCAATGGGTCACTCTTCCCACACTTTTAATGTGGCCAATTTTGGCGATTTTATATTACCGTCTGGCACGGCAAGAGGAGAAAGAAATGGAGAAAAAGTTTGGTGCACGTTACCGAGAGTACAAACGCAAAGTTCCAATGTTTATCCCCTTCCCAGAAATTAAATAAAAGTAGGTAACCCAGATTTGTCCATGATCAAAACGCCCATAACGTCGTGCGCGCGCTGTAATCGGCTAGATTTCAAATTTTTCTATTATCCTTCTCTCTCTTTTTCCAGTTATTTCAGCTCCAACATGGATGTAGTTCTGCAGTCCCGAGTTTTCAATTCTTTTTTTTAGCAGCTCGTCTAATTGGAAGATGCCTGCAGAGTTGGACATTGTTATTTTTATCGTTATTGGTATTTTCTCTCCCTCTTGAATCTCCACTTTTTCGATTGAGAGCGCTGAAACTGCGTGGATGTCTACTTTTCCTGCTTGAAATGGAATTCTTGCTCTTCCCTTTTCCATGTCAAGGGCGTCGGCAATTCGCACGATGCCTGCTTCCACAGTTAAGGGTTTCCTCGGGTGTTCGTGAGACACTATGGCATGTAGCACTTCGGAGCAAATTATAGCTCGTTTTTCTTCAGAGTAAATCGGTTGTAGATATTTCTCTATGAATTCTAAAGCTAAGAATGCACCATACTGTTCGTGTCCATCTCTTGCAACTATCATACCTAAATCATGAAAAATCGAGGCGAGAACTACTACAACCTCGGCATCCTCGTTTTCCATGTCATAGTGTTTAACAATGCTGGGTGAAACTTTTCTTCCAATCAAGATTCTTAGGAGTTTCAGCGCTGAGTTGGCGACGATTTTCACGTGTGTCGGTCCGTGATCCGTGTAACCCAGTCGGTCAATCGCCATCACGTTAGAGCATCTCCAAAACGTGTGTAATTTCAAGTCTTTTTTCACTTCTTCAACAACGTGTTCCAACTTTGTGTTGCCGTGAAACGGTATGTTGAAAACATATCTCACTTCATTTTGGCCCTCCGTCTGTCTGCGTTCCACATTCTTTGCTTCGAAGACTTAAATAATTAGTCTAGCAACGTTCCTGCTTTTGTTGGTTCCAAAGCCGGGTTGCGCGCGCTAAAGTTTCAATTCCCTTAGTTTCTGCATGCGGAAAAGGCATGATATGGAAACTTATCCACTCACGAAGCGTGAAAACTCTTCTCAATTCCTCTCCTTTTTCTGTCAATAGCATTTAACGGCAAACTTTTTTAAGCAATAATTGTCATCAAAATTTTTCTCTCGCCATCTTCATCTTCCTTCGCGAACATGAAACCGTTTCAACTGGTTGTGGCGTCTACAGTGAAGCGTGACTAACGCGACGCGCACGCTTATTCCCTGCGCCAGCAAAACCTACTATAGGTCAAACAATAGCCATTCTCTAGGAAGAAATGTTCCAGTTC
>CAYFTS010000066.1:0-2213 GCA_964346135.1 uncultured Candidatus Bathyarchaeia archaeon
TGGAAGCACCTCTGCCAATACTCGGTTCATTCCAACTTGTTTTGCAATTGCCTTCGCGGTTCTTTCGTTATCTCCTGTGATCATGATCACTTCAAGACCCATCTTCTGAAGCGTCTTCACTGCTTCGGTGGAATACTCCATTAAAGTGTCAGCTACGGCAATTATGCCAACAGCCTTCTTGTCTACAGCCATAAGCATCGCCGTCTTTCCATCTTCCTCCAACGCCTTCATCTTCTCCTCAAGGTGTCCTATGTCTATGTCTTCTTTCTTCATCAACTTTCGGTTTCCGAGCAATATCTCCATCCCGTTGTACTTCACTTCTACGCCGTGCCCAGGTATGGCGTTAAAGAATTCTGGATCTGTAACTTTGATTCCCCTCTCCATTGCTCTCTTTACTATAGCTTCTCCAAGTGGATGCTCAGAGCTCTTCTCTGCGACCGCGGCAAGCTGCAACAGCTGCTCTTCACTTAATGTCTTAACCTCTCGTGCAGTTGGCGATGGGTTGCCAATTGGAGGCGTGATGGCAACGATGTCTGTGACTTCGGGCTCCCCTTTCGTCAGCGTTCCAGTCTTGTCAAATACTATAGCCTGAAGTTTGTGAGCTGTTTCTAAGGCTTCCCCACTCTTGATTAAGATTCCATTCTCCGCTCCTTTTCCAACACCAACCATGATGGCGGTTGGGGTGGCGAGACCCATAGCGCATGGGCATGCAATTATTAACACGGCAATGAATACGGTGAGGGCGAATATGAAGCCCATTCCTACGAAATACCACACAAGAAACGAAAGCGTTGCGGTTACTATGACGGCTGGGACAAAACGTGCTGCCACCGCATCCACTAACGTTTGGATGGGTGCCTTAGAACCCAACGCGTCCTCGACTAGCTTAATGATTTGGGCTAGAACCGTGTCAGCTCCCACTTTGGTTGCTCTGAACTTGAGCATGCCAGTTTTGTTCATCGTGGCTCCGACAACGTCGTCGCCGACTTTCTTCTCGACTGGTATGCTTTCGCCAGTGATCACCTTTTCATCCACTCCCGAATATCCTTGGATCACTACACCATCCACTGGTATCTTCTCTCCAGGCCTAACCGCCACGATGTCTCCAACTTGAACATCTTCCACAGGAACCTCCATCTCTTCTCCGTCTCTAACAACCCTTGCCGTCTTAGCCTGCAACCCTATAAGTTTCCTGATAGCTGCTGATGTCCTGCCCTTGGCTATAGCCTCCAACAGTTTGCCCAAGATGAGAAATGTCATAAGCGACACGGCTGTTGTATAATACAGGAGTCCTACACCCGTGAAGGTGACAGCAACGCTGTAAAAGTACGCTGCTGAGGTTCCTATTGCGACTAGTACATCCATGTTTGGGTTTTTGTTTCTCAGTGCTTTATATGCACATACAAAGAAACCGTGTCCAACTATGAAGTGAACGGGGGTGGCTAGAAAGAACAGAAGGAGTGGTATGAAATTATCTATGGGAAGGGTAGGGAGAGTGAAGGGGAGAATGCGCCAGTAATTGTAGAGCACTACGGGTATGTTGATGGTTGCAGAAAACGCAAATTTGTACTTTAGTATGCGAATGTTTCTTTCTCTTTCCTTCTTCTCTCTGTCTTCCCAGCCTTCCTCGGGTTCAATGACGTCGTATCCCACATCTTGTATAACTTTTCTAATTCCCGCTACGCTGATTTGTTCCGGATTGTATTCTACCGTCGCCTTTTCTATTGCGAAGTTGACGCTGGCCTTGTATATACCTTCTTTTTCGTTTAGGGCCTTCTCTATGGTCTGTGCGCACGTGACACAAGTCATGCCGCTTATCTTGAGAAAAACGCTTTCATGTATCACCTTATAGCCTGCTTCAACAACGGCATTCTCGATAGTTTTTTGATCCAGTGTATTTGGGTCATAATCTACAATCGCCTTTTCGGCTGCAAAATTAACGTTGGCTTTAGCCACACCTTTTAGTTTAGAGAGTTTTTTTTCTATCGTTTGACCGCATGTAACGCAACTCATCCCGCCAATATCGAGAACAATTTTTTTGCTTTCCTTGGTCATTGTGGGTTCTCTTCTTTTCGGTGCTATTAGGCATTTGGTAACAGAAATATATAAATATTTCTTTTAAAGATATATCTAACTGAGTGATAAATATGAAATCCAAAGTCGAAGAATTCATTTCAGATTTTTCTCGATTCTACATACTCACAATCTTATAT
>CAYFTS010000067.1:0-18751 GCA_964346135.1 uncultured Candidatus Bathyarchaeia archaeon
AACTCCATAATTGATTGCCCTTGCCTAATGTGCCCAAACGATTCTCGATGCGGACCTTGGAGCACGGTCTCACCTAACGAATGCGAAAAACTAACAGAATGGCTTCTAACTTTTAGTTAGAAAGAAATGAATCCATTAGGTGACTGTTAGTTTTGCCAAAGGCGTGGGTCAAGGAACAGAAAAGGGAATACTATTACAGAAAAGCAAAAGAAGAAAAATTCCGGTCACGTGCAGCTTACAAACTTCTTCAAGCAGTGAAAAAACGCCAGTTCATAAAATCAGGCGACGTGGTGGTGGACTTGGGTGCTGCTCCTGGCGGCTGGACACAAGCATCTCGAAAAATCGTGGGTAGCAAAGGCTTTGTGTTGGGAGTTGACCTTAAACGCATTCAGCCATTTGATCAACCTAACGTTCGCGTCGTCACTGGTGATGTTACATATCCTCAAACAATTGAACAGATTAAAAACCTTTTACCCCGTGAAGCTGATGTTGTAATTTCAGATATTGCACCAAACATTTCCGGCATATGGGAACTCGACCACGCTCGCCAAATTGATCTTGCTCAAAAGTCTTTGAGAATCGCCACCTCTATTTTGAGGCGTAAGGGACATTTTTTCGTTAAAGTGTTTCAAGGCGACATGCTCGATGACTTCGTTAGAGAAGTCAAGCAGAATTTTGCATTTGTTAAGATTATTAAACCAAAAGCCAGCAGAGCTAAAAGTGCTGAACTGTACATTCTTGGGATGAATTTAAGACAAGCTGAATGAGATGTTTTTGCTAGGCTACATAAAGATTGTTAATCTAAACTTTAGGTTCATAACTTTTTTAAAGTTGGATAAATCACCGTTTCAACCTGAGATGAAACCACACATGCTAAACGACAAGTGCAAACACAAGGACTGGCGACTGGTTAAAGCAGGTAAGGTTAGAGATTTCAAAATATGGGAGTGCGAGAGATGCCGATTCAGACTGAAAGAAAAGATCACGGGTTCACATGAAGTATTCGTAATGAAAGATCTAAGCAACGAGATAGTTGACCCAAAACTTTTCTCTTATGAATGACCCGCTGAAAGAAGTTTTTATTGTTCTATTGTCTCTTTCATTCTCTCAACCGCATACGAAGATAGTTCTTTGAACTGGTTATCGGTTAAGACGGTTTTTGCCTTCGCTAAGATTTCAATGCATGTTTCTTTGAAATCTAAGTCGGTTTTTCCAAGCTTGGCATGATCAATCAGCTCTTTACACGCTAACAGTAACTCGCCCTTCAACATTTTCATCTACTCCATTATTCTATGCGGAAAACTTTCCATTATACTTTACGCTACTAACTTCTATATCTAAACTAAAGAAGTTTTTCCCATCTTTCAAGTCGTTAGGAGATGAGAAAATTCTTTAACTAACGTCTCCAAAAACTTCAGCTCAGACACAGAGTCTCATCATCTAGGTTGAATACCTTCAGAGTAACTCTGAATCATCATCAACACAAAAATAATCCAATGGAAACATAAAAAGATTCCTTTTCGATCGAAATCCTATAATTTTATCTATAACCCTTTAGACAGTTAAGCCTTGGTGTAAATTTAATGGTTAGAATGAGCAGTCAAATGGAGAACATCCTTCTAGCCATGTTAAAGGCAGAACGAGACCCAACTTCAACCATAGGCAAAGTCATGGCTAAAAACGCCGAAATGTGTGGAAAAGCTGGTTTAGGCACCATGGATTTGATGCCTTTCATAAAAGGAGCTTTGGCATTAAACGCGAAGGGTAAATATCGACAATCAGTTAGACGAAGCTACTGGCGATCACTTAAAACGTTGCTTAGGAATGGTTTGATTCATGTGACATTGAAGAAGAGTCCTGGAAAACATGGGCATCTTTATGGATTGACGTCTAAAGGTCGAGTGAAAGCAGAAGAGGTGTGGGCTGAAGTTAGCATGTTTGTTGAGAAACGTGGGAAACTCATATAAAAAGTTCAAAAATGTGCTTCTCAGCCTTGAAATAGATAGCGAAAGAATAAATCTTCTTAAAGCTATTTGTAGGATTGGTGAAAATGTTTGAAAGTGGTTGCAGCAGACTCAGGTGCCGCCGTATTGAACGACCGCTTCAAGCCTTTAACAATAGTTGCTACGACTGCTGGGTTGATTGAACCTCCGTACAAAAAAATTAGTTTTTGCCTAGCCGAACCAATTTTCTCCGAGGTGGAAAACGCCCCTTTTTTGATTGTTCACGAACTTGAGCTCTGTCAACGTGTTTTAAAAAAGATAAAGGCGGACGAAGTTCATTTGGACATCTCTCTGCGCGGTTTGAATTTGGTAGACCTTTCTCTGATTCAGCTTTCCAAAATGAGAATCTCTGGTAGAGCGCGAAGTCATATCTCGAAGATTTTGCCGAAAATAAGAAAGATTTCTTCTGACATAAAACGAGTTTACGGTATTGAAGTTTTAGCTATAGGTAAGGAAAGTATTCCTGTGAGAATAGCTGAGCTAACCTGTGGCGCTCACGCCGTCCTATATTGTGCAGAAAGGGTGGTTAAACAAAAGAAAGCGCTGAAACTTGGGTTGCCAGCGAAGTGTAGCGTAGAACTCGTCAAAAACAACGTCATACTGCGGTCATTGTTGCCAGCGGAACAGGATATCGTAGGTCGCGCTGAGGATGAGAAGAAGGTTTTTGAGAAGACTAAAATTTCAGAGATGCTTAATCCTCGTGCCCGTGGCTTCAGAGTTTTAGAGATTTCTCCGAAATCCAAATAAAAGAATATTTTCTTTTTTTAGTATTGCATATTTGATTATTCTATATTTTTTGAAACGGCTATCTCGGTTGTTTCGAAAATTTGAAATAAAGAAAACTTATGAATGCAAGGAGAGACGCCAAATACATGGTAGTTCTATAATCACCAAATGTTATCACAACGGTTGCCATAAATGGACCTATTATGGACGACAGACTTAAGACAGAATCGAATAAACCGCTGACCGTTGCCTTTTCTATATTTCTATGCATCAGATATCTCAGCCCACCGACATACATGAGTGCCCAAGAAACTCCCAAAAGAAACTGAGTTGGAATTATTTGCAAATAATCAGTGGCAAGGGTGAAAGAAAAAAACGTAACACTCGACAAGATCAAACCTGCGGTAACTGAAGCCACGTATTTTATTCTGCCACTTAAAGTATACATGAAGATGAACTGAGTTATGCTGGTCGTCGTTGAAATAACCCCAACCCAGAATAAATCTGCGCCCAGTGATTGCAAGAATAGTGGCCAGAAAGTCCATACCATCTGAGCCCCACTGTGACGGATTAGGATGGACAGATAAAGCGGGAGGTTTTTCCTTATGATTTTAACCGGAAACTTAGGAACATCTATAGAATCGTGTCTTCCAATTCTCATTTTTGAGGCTGTCAGAAAAGCAAGAAAAGACAGCAACGAGCTTAAGATGAAGATGTTTCTAACCGCGAAATAAATAGCTATTGCTCCCGATACAAATGATCCAAAAGCCCAGCCCAATGATCCGAAAGATGAAAACTTGGCCAAATCTTTTTTGTTCTCATGGACGTATGCCATTAATGAAGCGGGGTATATACCTAAACAAAAACCAATTGAAACACGTATTATCAACAAGGTCAAAAAATTTTGAGCAAATATTTGCAGGAAAAACGCAGTCGCCGATAAAACTAAACCAATCAGCAGAAATAACTTCCTACCATACTTATCAGATGCACGACCAAAAACGAATGAAGACAAAAATGAAGCAAGAGAGTAAAACGCCACGACAAAACCGATTTCTGTATCTGATATTCCCAAATCTTTGGCAAAAATAGGTATGTATACCCAAGAAGCCATCATTGCGGCAAAAGTGAGGAATCTGATCAAATGTGGTTTCATTGTATAAATACCTCCGCCTTATTTAGGTAAATAGTGCTTGCGCAATGTATACATGCATACTAATAAAGAGCATGATTAAGGGCGAATTTTCTTTGTGATTATTTCATGAAAGGTCCATCCTTTCTCAGCGAGTTGGCTCAAGAACGGCTCGGGCTCTAAACCTTCAGGTGGTATGACCCCCTTAGTCGTTATTTCTCCCTTCGCAAGCATAGTGGCTGTGAGCGCTGCTGGAACGGCTACCGCCGCCCACATTACTCCCCACTTTTCGTAATTTTCGCGGAAGCTTGATATCCTGTATACTGTGTGAGTGATTTTTTCACCAGCCTTTTCACCCTTAACCTCCGCTAATGAACATACATATGCTTCTGCGTCGCTGTGTAAGAGCTCTTGTTCCATCTTCGCACTTGTTTCTGATGCTGGAGGGGTGAGGGCTAGAAGAACGTCTCTGGGAACCACCCTGGCACCTTTCACATCTATAGGTTTGTTTCTGGCAAGGCCCATTTTAATTAGCGAACCTGCCATTCTATCTGGACATATCTTATATTCCACGTATTTTACGCCCTTTATGAAGCGAGGAATAGTGAAAACTGGTTCGTAGTCTATGTAGCAGACTGTTGCTGGACCCACAGGCTCTGGAAATGCATAGTCTTCCACACCTGAAAATGGAGACACCTCTTTCCATTTTCCATTCTCGTAAATCGTTGGTGGAGGTACCCATTCACCCAATGCCCATTCTGGACTCCAGGATGGGGACCATGTTGGTATGAATTCTTCTCTTTCAGCCCCACTCCAACCCAGTCTTAGGCGTATCTCATCAACGTGATCAAGTTTATCAGCTACATACCTTACCGCCACATTCGTGGTAAATGGTCCGCCTTGATATACTACCGCTGTTAACCCAGCATCTTTAAATTTGTCGTTCAGAGCCAACTGTTCAGGGACAGCAACTTTACAGCGACCCACATCCACGTCCGACGCAAGGTCTACGTAGTTTGCTCCGCTTTTCAAGGCTGCTTTCATTATATTAAGGTTAAATCTTGAAGTCGCGTTAATGAGCGCGTCGAACCCGCTCACGACTCGAAGCAAGTCGTCGATTTTGCCAGCGTCAACTCGTTCAGCATGCACCTTGTCGCTTCTTAGTTTCTGTACCACCTGCTTTGCCTTGCTTAAGTCTATGTCAGCGCAAACAACTTCAGAAATTCCCTGAGTCTTTGTCAAAATGGAAGCAATAGCTGATCCTTGAACACCTGCACCAACAATTGCAATCTTCAAATCATACACCTCGATCTTATCGTGAACCCAGTGATATGGCTCTTTTATTATTTGAGCGTTTGGATGGGCATGCATTCTCACATAAGAGTGAAATAGACCCGTCGATTATTTTTCCCTTTGTTTTTAGTCTTAAGTAATTTTATTTGCCCAATCTCTTTTAGGTTCTTAACGTGCGTTCCTCCGTCAGCTTGTTTGTCTATACCGACTATCTCTACAATGCGGAGATTGGAAATGTTGGGCGGGAAAGCCTCAGCCATTTTTATTACGCCTGGAATCTTCAAGGCTTCTTTTTTAGGCAGTTCATACCATTTTACAGAGATGTCTTTTCTAAACAAATCGTTCGCCTTATCTATGTATCTGTTAAGAATTTCTCGATAATACTTTTCCAAACTAAAATCGAAACGAATCTTATCCTCCTCAAGTTGGTTACCCGTGACAAGAGCACCTGTACCCACGCATAGAAGCGAAGCAAATACATGAGCTGCAGTGTGGCTTCGCATAAGTTTGTATCTTCGTTTCCAATTTAGGGCACAATGAACTTTGTCTCCCTCTCTTAAGCCAGCTTGGTCAACCTCGTGAGATATTTCTCCAGAAAATTTGCCAACGTAAACAACATTATATGTTTCATCTCCTTTCATGATCTTTCCAGTGTCCCACGGTTGACCTCCACCTTTAGGGTAGAAAATCGTTTGATTCAAAACTACATATTTTTCATCTTTAACCGAAACTACGACAGCGTCACATTCTCTGCGGTAACTGTCCTTCAAATACAATGCTTTAGTCACAGGAATAGCCCCTTAGCAATGTAATTTTTTGCGATTTATAGATGTTTATGCGTGCATTTCATAGCTCTTAATAATTTCTATCGTCGACAGTTATAATTTTGTTAGAAAAAATATTTGCCTATACATCTGAATGATTCAACAACTTTCCACGTCTTTTTAGTTCTCTTTTCAAGACAAAAAGCTTCGACGTCAACTGGTCTTCTGTTTATTTCTCAGTCCCAGATACAATCCGTAAAAAGTAACTAGGCTCACCAGCGACCAGAAGGTGAAGAAAACTAGGTAATAAGCGACGCAACGATTGCGATAGCGCCGGTACATTTTAGCTGTTTTGTAAAGCAGTTCTATTAGTAGCCACGTAGACAAGGCTGCTGGAATGTACCAGGGTAGGAAGAATAGAGAAACTATTGCGATGATTAGAGCGAAGCCTCTAATTATTAGGTTGAAACGAACAAACGACGGCTTGAAGCCATGTTTTGCAAATAGCTGACCCACTCCTATAAAATGGTGAAAGCATTTGTGCGTAGCTGCTCTTAAGGTAGGAGAGCCCTTAAACCAGATGACTGCTTCAGGTTCATAGAGTATCTTGTATCGTTGAGCTACCTTGTAAGTGAGTTCTGTGTCCTCTCCACGATGCAGCGTATCGTCAAAGCCGCCGACTTCGAGGACTACCTTGCGTCTGATGGCAAGGTTCATGGTAGGCGCTATTTCAACGTAATCGCGTTGCGTTGGCATTTCCATCCTACCGCCGACACAGGCCAGGAAATAGGCAACACCGCAATCTGTGTTCCAAAGGCGTGTTTGACCCGTAACTCCCGCGATCTCTGAGTTGGTGAAGTGTTGCAGAACCTTTTCAATCCATCGGGGTTCTGCGTAACAGTCGGAATCAAGAAAGAAAATGATGTCTCCTTCACTTTTCTCAACACCAAGGTTACGTGCATGTCCGAAGCCTAAGCCGGGCTCCGAAACAAGTTTGACCGGATATTGCTTTACAATCTTTAAGGTTTCGTCTTCAGAACTTCCGTCAACAATCACCACCTCATCGGGTTTGCGAGTTTGTTTGAATATGGACTCAAGGCTCTTACGAACGGTTGCCGCAGAGTTCTTTGTTAAAATAACAACTGAAACCTTATGGTCGTCGGTCTGCAAAGGGAGGCACCAACCCGAATGAAATGGAAAGAAGGCTATTCTTTGCTCTTTTTTACTTTCATTATGTTAAGACTCATGTCGAGTGCTTCTACGCTGTCAGTTATTTCTCCAAGACTGAGGATGTCGGCGCCGGCTTCTGCAAATTTGAGGATGTTCTGTTTGTTTATCCCGCCGCTGGCTTCGATTAAGACTTTGTTTCGAAGTTTCTCTCTCTTAAGCAATGCTATTGTTCCTTTTACTTGTTGGGGAGAAAAGTTGTCCAGCATAATAATGTCTGCTCCTGCTTTAGCTACTTCTATTGCTTTGCCTTCCTTGGAAACCTCGACTTCAATTTTTTTAGAAAATGAAACAGCGTTTCTAACTTTTTTCACAGCTTCACCAACATCTCCAAGAATTGCGATATGATTGTCTTTTATGAGAACAAGATCGTCCAAGTGAAGTCGATGAGTGTCGCCTCCACCGAGCATTACCGCCTTCTTGTCAAAATAGGAGAGTCCAGGTGCCACTTTTCGGGTGCAGGCTACTCGAGTTTTGTAGCCAGCGCTTCTAAGTTTTTCAACCAGTCGATGGGTTGTGGTGGCTATACCACTCATTCTCGTGAGGATGTTAAGGAGGGATCTTTCGATTGATAGTAACGTTCTGGCGTCTCCAATAATCTTCAATATGACTGTTTTTTTCTTAACCATGGATCCGTCAGGCGCGGGGGTGCCAGCTTTCAGGTCAAAACTATTCAGCAGTGTTAGTGCTTCTTCTATTCCAGCTATTATTCCGCTTTCGTTTGCGATGATTTCGGCTTCAACAATTGTTCCAAGTGGGATGGTGAGAAGGGTGGTTATGTCGCCTTGCCCTATGTCTTCCTCTACAAATCTGCGAATTTTTGCCTCCAACATTTTCTCAGGAAGAAACGTTGCAATTCCTCCTTTCTATTTACAATGAAGCTTTTTTTGCTTTATCTTACCTTTTGGAGAGACTTCCTCAAAGATTATTGCTTGAAACTTGAATATGGTTGTTCCTTCAAGCAGCCAATAATCTGGTGACAAACCGGCTTTAATGCAGCACTGGCAGAGAAACTCTTCTGCATCCCAGTTCCATTCAATTGGAACCTGAGGTAAGAGAAGGCCTTTGTAATAGCTTTTCTCAACAATTAAGCCGTCTTGTCCCACTTTAATCTCTGAGGGATAGTCTGTGGGTTTCTTCACTTTAATGGGCTGGGGAGGAGTAAGAACACTGACCTCAAAAACAATGTGGTCGAGTTCTTCTGGAGAGACTGGAGGAAAACGGGGATCCTGCGTGGCGGATTTGATGGCTGATTCTATTACGGCGCGTGTCAAAGTGGTGGTTGGATAAGGATAACCAATGCAGCCTCTTAGCTGTTTTTTCTCGTGTTTAACGTTGTTTAACGTAACGAAAACTCCGCAGCGTTTCATTAGTTTTGGCGGTAGGTCTTTAGGTAAATCTAAGGTTTTTCCGTTTTTTAGGTATTCCTCCACTGCTTTTCTGGCAAGTTTTACGAGGAACTCTCCTTCTTTGTTGGTTAGTTTAAATGACACTTTGATTCCTCTATCTAAGTCAATCTGGAGCTAACTATCAATTAGAGGTTTTGATTGAAAGCTTATTTATTTTTGCTGTGCGTTTCCCGTGGAAGCGTTAAAGTTTCATGGACTTTTCTTGAAGCCTTATAAACTGGAGAAGCCCCGCGATTTCCCTCTTTTCTGGGTTTTCACTGATGTTTTCTGAAAAACTCTGTTTTCAACATATCTTTTCGCTATATGATTCAAATATGAGCTGCGAGGGGATTGGAACCACTGACGGTGATGTCTATAGCAGTTTCTGGGGAAAATTTGTTTTCAGCATTCTGCTACTATTAAGAGCCAAATATACATGCGAGTTCGTACCTAAAACTTCATTGTTTTTTCTTGAATTCTCATGAAGTGAAAATATTTCCTGTGGACTTCCTTTTCTGGTTTCCATCCGTCTATGTTAATATCGCAAAGTATTTCTCCATTACTGAGGTTATGAAGTTCTAGTATCTATGTTACAGTTTAACTAGTATCGAAGAGTTTTGGATTTTTATCTTGAACTTTCTTAGAGGCTTATGTGTAACTGGACCCAATGATTTTCCAGTGCTGACATCGAATTTTGCATAATGAAAACCGCATGTTAACACTTTTCCTTCTAAGCTTCCCAAATACAGTGGATAACCCATGTGGGGACATCGATTATCCAATGCGTTGAATTTTCCTTCAACGTTTACTACAAATATCTCATAGTTTTTCACTTTGAAGACTTTCATTTTGTTCTTTGGAATTTCCTGTGTTTCAGCTATCTTGACATATTTGCCCATCACTATACATCTTCTTAGTACCTATTCATATTAATTCCATTTTCAAGTAAAGAGACAATCTAGCAACATCATAATAACAAATCCAGTTATCAGTCCGAAGGTCGCCTCTCTCGCAAATCCTTTCCTGTGGCTTTCAGGAATCATTTCATCGCTAACTACGAAAAGCATGGCGCCTACAGCAAAAGCAAGTCCCCAAGGCAGAATCGGTTGAGAAACGGAGACCAATGCAACACCTAACAAACCTCCAACAGGTTCAACTAAGCCAGTTAGTGTTCCGTACCATAGAGACTTACCTCGGCTGTATCCTTCCCTTAGCAAGGGCAACGCAACCGCAAGACCTTCAGGCATGTTTTGCAGTCCAATAGCCATGGCTATTACTAGACCTGCTGTCACATCTTCACTGCCGAAGCTGACGCCAACTACCAAACCTTCAGGAAAATTGTGGATGGTTATGGTGAGGACAAACAACCCTACTCGTGGCAACTTTGAAGGTGGTCCTTCAGCACCAATAAACGGGTGAAAATGAGGAATGAAACGATCAATTAGATGTAATACGAGGGCGCCTAATATTACCCCAAAAACAGCAACTCATGGTCCACTTAAATCGATAGCTGGAACTATCAAACTAAAAGAAGTAGCGGCCAGCATTACACCAGCCGAAAAACCAAGCATAATGTCTAGTAATCTATCTGAAATTCGTCTTGTAAACAACACTGGTACGGCTCCTGCACCAGTTGCCAACCCTGCGACTAAGCTGGCGATAGAACCGAGCCAAACGATTTCTGCGTTCATGGGCTCCCCCATAGCCAATCTATAATATAATCTACTATAATATTTTTGAATCTCCTACAGGAGGTGGAGGCGACTTCGTCTTGTTACTTTCTCTATTCAATATGTCGGAATTTCTGAGTGTAAGGACCTTCTCCAGGCGCTCTTCGTCTAAAGTGTCCTGAAGGTCTGCCTTCAAGGAGTTCTTGGAACCAAGCTTCATGCTCCACTTCTTCATGCAGAATAGCCAGCGACAAATCGTAAGTTCTATGGTCTTTCCCGAAAGTCATGTTACATATTTCCGTGTAAACTCGCACGGCACATCTTTCCGCTTCAAGCAAAACCTTTAACACAGCTTTTAAGTCACCGGGGTCTTTGGGCAAATACGCGGCTGAACAAGCAGCATCGTCATGAAGCTCCTTGAGGTCTCTGTATAGGTCGCCACCAAGCTCATAGATGCGGGGAGCAATTGTCTCAAAATGGAGTCGGTCTTCGAGTCTAGCATCTTCCGCTATCTCTTTCACAGTTTCTCCCTCAAGCCCTGTGCAATGCATTCTAGGAAGCGTGTAATAATAATAGGTTGTGAACTCTGCCGCAGCAGCCTTCTTCAACTTGTCTATCAGAAGATCAACATTGACCCCAGCTTTCTCCACCATTTCCCTGCCAACATTCTTTGAATATTTTCTTTTCAGTTTTTTCACCTCCTTTTCAATTTTGCGTAATAATCAAAACGTTAAGTTATTTTTTATCTATGATGTTTAGGAACTTAACAGCCTTGTGTGCGCGTCAACTAATAGAAGCTGGTTTTGAATATGTAACTGAGATGGATGACATTGAAGTATTCAGAAAAAGAAAATGATTACCATTTATGGAATTGGTCTAGAACTTTGTGGATTCTTCTTTAATTCCGTCTTTGGTGATTGTGAGGAAGTCTACGCCATCACCACTCATGACGTCTCGACTTACAGCTGATTTTATAGCTCTGACTACAAGGTCTTTTGCCTCTTTAACACTCATGGTCTCTTTGTATCCTTCTTCTAGAACTCCGATAGCGATTTCAGCTCCTGAACCGACTGTTGCGTATTTGTCGGGTAGAAGTGATCCCAGTACGTCAAGTGAATATATTGATGGTCCTTCTTCGTCCATTCCGCCCACAACGGTTTGCGTGATTAATGGAAACAGTCTTCGACTGAAGAGAAGGTTGGACATAACTTTGGCTGCGGATTTCACGGGCATGGGTCTTCCAGTATCTAGTCTAAACAGGTTTGCGTAGGCTTCTACGTCTCGTATTAAAATTTGCATGTCGGAAACCAAACCTGCACAGGCAGCGCCTATTCGGCTGGTTATTTTGAAAACTTTCTTTCCAACTCTGCTGACTACCAAATGACCGTATGAAACTCTTTTCTCAGAGGCTAATATCACGCCATCAGAACAGACAACGCCCAGCGTGGTGGCGCCGGGAACAAACATGTATGGTGCTTGTGCTTGTTTATCCAACTTTAATTCCTCCAGTTCCAGTCAGTAATGTGTCGAGGGATTATTAAATGTAGCCATCAATTTTAAGTCTTCGGTTGAATGTGCATGTGCTGGTTCTAGTGTTTCTTAAGGGTAAGATTGGAAAAACTTTTGTAACAGCTGTTTTCCCTATTGAAATATGGTAAAAGAGATTGTAAGAAATGATAGAAGATATTATGTTTGTGAAGAATGCAGTTTTACATATGAAGATAGGGTTTGGGCAGAAAAATGTGAAGATTTCTGTTCTAAACACCATGCATGTTCCGTTGAGATTATCAGCCACGCTGTTCAATTGAATTAAACATTAAATAAGATACTTTCAAGTCCAATTGGTAACAGTGCTGACTAAAACGCTAGGAAGGCTCAAGTTTTTTATCTCTTAAACTCCAACATTAACAGTCGGACAGATTCACATGATTCACCTCTATCATCAAGAAATAGACGAAGTATGGTACGGCGCCGCCATGAAAGATGAAAAAGTTTATGCAACACTCTTCGCATTTACTGAAAAAGAGGTTTTACAGTATTTGCTGGAAAGCCTCCCATATAATTTGCCTTTTCAATTGGCGGAAAAACCAAATTCGCATTCTATGAAACTTCTAAAAACTCTGAAAGCGATTTTCGACGGAAAGGATGTTACTTCTAATTTTGAAACTGTAATGGATTACATGCCAAAATACACGCGAAAAGTGCTCAAATGTGTAGGTATGGTTCCAGTTGGATACATAACCACTTACGGTGCAGTAGCTAAGGCTGTGGGCGGAGGTCCTAGAGCAGTGGGCAACGCCATGGCTTTTAATCCGTTTGCGTTGTTGATCCCGTGTCATAGGGTTGTGCGCGCAGATTTCAGTGTTGGCAGTTATGGTTTGAACGGTGGTGTCAAACGGAAACTTCTTCAGAGGGAAGATAGGGGTTGCAGGGAGGATGTGAAACTGAAAATAAACGGTGAAACTTTGTCTGTGTTTCCTGTGAAGCGTCTTAGGCAAGAATTAAGTTCTAGTGTGTGATATGCATTTTAGTCTTGGATGGGAAGAAATCATGGTCAAACGGGGACTTTTCGTGGGAAGGTTTCAGCCATTTCATAAGGGACATCTGAAGCCGTTGAAGGACATTTTAGAAAAGCTTGATGAACTGGTGATCGTGGTGGGTAGTTCCCAGTACAGCCACAAAATAGACAACCCGTTCACAGCTGGCGAACGCATCACAATGATTCGGCGAGCCTTAGAGGAAGAAGGAATTGCACCGTCAAAATACTGGATAATTCCCGTTCCTGACGTACATACGCACATGACTTGGGTCTCCCATGTTGTAGGGTATGCTCCAAAATTCACTGTAGTTTACAGTAACGAGCCGCTTACTCGCAGACTATTCATTGAAGCCAGCTACAAGGTTGAACCTGTGCCTTTTCATAAGCGAGAAGTATATTCAGCAACTGAAATACGAAAACGAATGTTGAACGGACAAAATTGGGAGAAACTTGTTCCGAACAGCGTGGTTCAGTTCATTAAAGAAATCAGCGGTGTGGAGCGAATTCGAGATTTAGCCAAAACTGATATGTGACCCGTATTAGCAAAGTTGTTGAAGATGGAAACAACATTGAGAGTTACGCCCACCATCATATTGATAATTGCGAATCTAGGAGTTTACGCATTCACATCAGCGGCTGGCGGCAGTTTACTTTTCACAAGCCAAAACCTTATCGAAACATTTGGGCAAAACAACATTTCAGTCATAAACGGCTGGTATTGGCAACTTTTCACATCCATGTTTGTCCATGTTGACTTGCTTCACCTTTTCGGCAACATGTTTTTCCTTTTAATATTCGGCATTAGAGCTGAAGAACTTTTTAACAAAAAAGAGTTCTTTTTCATCTACTTTGCAAGCGGGCTGTCTGGTAACTTGCTGACTTTACTGATGCCTCCGTCAACACTTTCCGCTGGAGCTTCAGGAGCAATATTCGGAATGTTCAGCGCATCTGCAATTTACTTAGGAAAAACGCTGGGGCAATCAATCATGGGGGCATTAATGTATTCGTTTTTTCTTTTGATACTAAGCGCTGGGAGGAATGTTAACTTATTCGCCCATTTCGGTGGGCTCGCAGCTGGATTGGTAATTGGTTATTCATTGGCTAAAAACCGAAAATTAACCAAATGGAACTTAACGTTTGAGACATAAATATTCGTTTGCAAAAACCCAGATGTATATTTGTTTTTCCTCATAAAATTTAATAGATAGGCGACTTTATGCTTCTAAGCAAACTCTGAGCAGAGGTTTCCATGTTGAAAGAAAAAAAACATTTCTTAATGTTAGCTGGACCAACCAACATTTCAGACCGAGTTATGAAAGCAATGACAAAACCCATAATTGGTCACAGAGGAACAGAGTTCCACGCTTTACACGAAAGCATACTGAATAATCTACGATACGTTTTCCAAACCAAAAACGACGTTTTCACGTTGACATCTTCAGGCACTGGCGGAGTTAACTGCGCTGTCAGCAATATGGTGAACCCTGGAGACAAAGTGGTCATTCCAGTTTTCGGCAGATTCGGTGAGAGAATGAGAGACAAAATTGTTCGCTGTGGCGGGAAGACAGTGGAGTTGCCGCTAGAGTGGGGTGAAGCTCCAACAGCACAGCAAATAGCGCAAATAGTGGATAAAGAAAAGGACGCGAAAGCCATAGCCATCGTTTACAACGAAACCTCCACTGGCGTCACTGTTCGTGACCTTCCGCAAATTGGTAAAATAGCGAGAGAAAACAACCTCCTCCTAGTCGTGGACGCCATTTCAGTGTTGGGTGGAGACAATCTGCCCATGGATAAATGGAACGTAGACATCTGTGTGGTGGGAAGCCAGAAGTGTTTGGCATGTCCACCTGGCTTAGCGATGGTTGCAGTGAACGATCGAGCTTGGGAAGTTATAGAAAAAACCGTGGCTAGACCCTACTATTTCGACTTAGTTCGCATGCGAGATTTCATTGCGAAAATTGAAACTCCGTTCACGCCCGCGATACCGCTTTTCTACGCGTTAGACGAAGCATTGAAGATGATACGTGAAGAGGGGCTAGAGAAACGATTTAAACGGCACGCAACTTGTGCAGAAGCTTTTTACAATGCTGTTGAAGCGTTGAAACTGAAGACTGTTTCCAACAAGAAAGTTCGTTCAAACACGGTTATCGCTGTTAGAATGCCGTCTGGAGTGAACAACACGGAGCTTCGAAAGATTATGAAGGAACAACACCATGTTTCAGTGTCTGGAGGTCAAGGTAAACTCAAAAAATTAATCATAAGAATCGGGTGTATGGGAATAATCTCTGAAAACGAAACCATTCGCACAGTTGATGCTCTCGAAAACGCGTTGAATACTCTCCATTATCCAGTGCAGGTTGGAACAGGAACCAAAGCAGCACGACAAGTCTTTCACCCATAACCGCTCTTCGGTCTTCAAAATGTGGCTATCACGTACTATTACGTTGTATGTAGTACGCTGTTGCCAATGTCTACTTTGACGACAGAATCTTTTTCAATTTCTTTAACTCGGTTATGACAAAGTCTGGTTTTACATTATAGACTATCTTAGTGTCTAAGCCTAGGAGACAAGTTTTCATACCCGCCTTTTTGGCGCCATAAATATCTGCATAAGGATCATCGCCAACATGCATTGCCTCATTAGCTACAACTCGTAACCTCGAAAGCGTTTGTAAAAAGACCTTTTCATGAGGCTTTCTGAAACCTACTTCATCAGAGAATGAAACAGTATCAAAATCATTTAGCAAATTATAATTTCTAAGATATATTCGAACAACTCTTCCCGGTGTACGTCCAACATTCGAAATCAACCCAATTTTATACTTCATGTTTTTGATCGCGTTTATTGTTTCTTTAGCATCTTCCATCAGTCTAGGCACTTCTGTCATCGACACTTCTGCGTATGGCTTCTCTAGAGCGCTTAGAAGAAGTTCTTTGTTGTGTTTGTCTATTCCAAGGCACTGGAGAAAATAGGCTAACTGAGTTTTTGTATCTAATTCTATTAGACTCTTCCTGAATTCTTCGATTTTCTCTCCGGAGCGTTCATAAGCATTTGTGACCTCGTCAAGACTAAACGAATAACCAAGAGAAATCAGCCTATTTAGCATGCCTTCTGTCCTCAATCTCTTTCTTCTGGCTTCTTGTTCTGGATCTGAATAAGTAATCAAAGTTTTCCATAGATCGAATATTATCGCCTTGAGCATAACACCACAATTAGCTGTTCGGAAATATTTAGAGTTTATCAAGTAATTATTTGATATAAAATGCAGCCTAACCTCATGAATCTCTGGATACACCGTTGCCTATGAATCGAGGAGGTGGCGAAAGAAAAGAAAGATTACATGCGTTTAAGAGGCAGTTCATCCCTTTGATACGTTAGTACATTCCATTAAGGCGACTCTTCCTTGCGGCAAAACGAAACTGTACCCTTAAAGCAGCTCCTCGACGAAAAATACGGCAAAATAATCTGTTACCCAAAACATGATTTGAAGGAGCTGAGACGCCGCATCAAAGAGTTGAAAAAGCTTAGTGTAAAAGCAGTAGAGTTTGCTGGAGACAAAAACGCTTTCAATGTGCCAGTTTTAGGCAAAGGCTGCGTAGGCGTCGTTGTAATCGCTTTCACTGACCAAGGAAAAGTGGCGCTGAAAGTTCGAAGGATGGACGCAGATCGAACTGGAATGCAGCATGAAGCTGAAATGTTGAGAAAGGCAAACGCCGTTGGTGTTGCACCACGTGTGCTGGATACCACTGAAAACTTCCTGCTCATGGAATTTATTAAGGGAAAGCTACTTCCCCAGTGGATTGAAACACTGAAGGGAAAAGAAAAAGAATCTAGAATTCGAAAAATTTTGCGAGCCATTTTGGAGCAGTGCTGGAAACTAGACGAGACCAACTTAGATCATGGGCAACTGAGCAGAGCCCCAAAACACATCATCGTAGATGAGAACGACAACCCGTACCTAATAGATTTTGAAACTGCCAGCCTCCACCGAAGGGTGTCCAACGTAACTTCCATCTGCCAATTTCTCTTCATAAGAAGCCAAGTCGCAGAAACGATAATAAAGAAACTTGGCGAAATCAGTCAGCAAGAACTGATTAAAACTTTAAAGACCTACAAGCAACAGCGTACACGAGAAAACTTCGAAAAAATCTTGAGTGTATGTGGGCTCCACGGCGTTTAGGAAAGAGGTAGTTGATGAAACGAAAACTGCATGAGCCATCATTTGAGTATGAATTTTGGATTCATAATCTATTTAAAGCTTAGAAATCGAGATTTTGTGTGAATTAAATTGAAGCTAGTTTGGGTGGTAACACTATCGTTTTGCCTAGGCTTGGCGATTGTCTCAACTAAAGTACTCGCATCTGTCCTAGCCACTATTATTGGAGGAAATGTCACTGTAACCTAGCTTATTGTTTGATTTCTCCCACTATTTCTATTTCTTTAGCAATTACGCTTTCAGCTAAGCCACATTTTCAAGTTCAAATAAGTAATTACAATTTTGTTCTGAAAAAAGAGAAAATGATCTTTTGCGGAGCACATACCAATAATATGCGCACGAAACCTTCTGACGAATCTGCTGACGCATCGACGCATATGAGCATCTAGTAGTAGGGAAGAATCCGCTGGTATTCTTTATCCATTAAAGGCGATGATATCATGAAATCAGCAGATGCACGGTTACAAGCCACAGGTATGTTCCATACCACGCTCATGCGTAAAAGAGCCTTTACATCTGGATCATGTGGAAGAGGTTCTAGTGGATCCCAGAAGAAGATAAGAAAATCTATGTCTCCCCCCGCGATTTTTGCACCGATCTGCTGGTCACCTCCCAACGGGCCACTTTGCATTTTGGTAATTTTGACGTTAAGTTCCTCTTCCAATAGTTTGCCAGTCGTTCCAGTGGCAAACAATTCATGCTGAAGTAAAAGATCTCGATTGAACTTAGCCCATTCCAAGAGGTTGGCTTTCTTGTTATCGTGTGCAACCAGAGCAATCTTCTTCTTTTGTCCCATCGTGACTGTCTTGTCTTTCATACCTTTTCTTTCCTCCTAAAGCACATATTTATAACGCGTGTTTTTGTTCAACAATAGGGTGCGAGCTTCTATTTTAAGGCATACCATATGATTTAGTCAATAACTGAGATTAAAAAGCAGATCTAAAAAAGCCTTTTAACTGCAAATCAAATCTTATCTATTTCGATTAACATGGTAATTCAGAAGAACGCCTACGTGGACGTTAACCCTGTGATAATTGTCTCTGAGAACGAAATAATTCTTGCGAAGAGAACAACGAATATCGTTGGAGGAGGACAATGGCATTTACCTGGAGGAAGAGTGTTGTTTAATGAAACTTTTGAAACCACTCTAAAGAGAGTGGCTTTTGACAAAACCAATTTACGAATTAAACTTTTCTACCCATCATTAAAGGACAGCCTTGTTGGAATACACGATAACCCGAAAAGAGACCCAAGAGAACACGTCATGGGTCTTGCCTTTTTATGTAAAATTGTAAGCGGAGAGGCCAAACCAGGAAATAAGGTTGATGAAGTCAAAAGTTTTTCCGCGTTTGAAATTAAAGACTTACAAATTGCTTTTGATCACAGGAAAATGGTTGAGGACGCTTTCGTTATTCTGAAAGAACGAAAAACTCAGAAAACTAAAAGTTACCTACTATAATATACGCGCGCAAAACCAATAAGTAATTATGATTAATGCCTTTCAGGGAAGATGCTTCTTCACTGACATGGGGTCGTGGTCCAGTTTGGATGTACATCCCAATGGTGATGTCTCCCGCATTTCCCCTTTTTTTACACACCTTTATGCGTACACGTGTTCTAATACGGATTCTACAAACGTATAGCTACCATATTTTCATGTGTGTGCATCAAATAACTTTTGTGCATTTTTGACTTCCTGTACGAAATTGAAGTTGTGCTTGATTTCTTTTGGAGCCTGAAGTTTTCTGTAAAGAGCCTCTAAGATTATCTTTTCAATCACCTCTGCGCCAAA
>CAYFTS010000068.1:0-13558 GCA_964346135.1 uncultured Candidatus Bathyarchaeia archaeon
AGCATTTTCCTCTTTCGAGCAATTTCTTCAAGGGAAAGTAGCATAGTTTAAACTTGTTTGCAGAGTCATATATTCTTTTTGGAATAAAATTTTCAGAAAAATATTAATTGTGGAATTCCCATGTAAATGAAGCTATTACAGGAGGCAACAAAAATAACACACATCAAATCCCTGAAATGCAGAGAATGTGGCAGAGAATACGCCCCAACAAAAATTTACGTCTGCGAAAACTGTTTCGGACCACTTGATGTTGTCTACAACTACAATTCTATAAACATTGACAAGAAAGAACTCCAAGACAAGCCGAAAACGGTTTGGCGATACTTTGAACTTCTGCCAATAGAAAACCCGTCAAATATTGTGGATTTAGGCGCGGGATACACGATTATGCACAAAGCTAACACATTGGCGAAAGCTTTAGGATTGAAAGAAGTTTACGTGAAAGACGACACCGTGAATCCAACATACTCATTCAAAGACAGACCAGCAACAGTTGCAGTTTCCAAGGCTGTGGAGTTCGGTTCAAAAGCAGTTGGATGCGCCTCTACAGGCAACTTAGCTGCAGCCACAGCCGCACATGCAGCAAAAGCTGGATTGCCTTGCTACATCTTCATTCCAAACACCATTGAATTAAACAAAATTGTGCAAGCCACAGCTTACGGAGCAAACATAATCGCTGTGAAAGGAACCTATGACGATGCCAATGTACTTGCGGCTCAAGCCACTGAAATCTATGACTGGGCGTTCGTCAACATTAACATCCGCCCATACTATGTGGAAGGATCGAAAACTCTTGCCTTCGAAACCTGTGAACAACTGGACTGGGGTCCTCCAGACCATGTTATAGTGCCAGTGGCAAGCGGAGCCCTTTTAGGTGCTATTCGTAGGGGTTTCGATGAGTTCAAAAAGCTTGATCTCATTGAAAACTCAAAGATTCGAGTAACTGGCGCTCAGCCGCATGGTTGTTCTCCAGTGGTGGACGCTTTCAAATCAAAGAGTGATAAAATATCTCTTGTGGAGCAACCTGACACAATAGCCAAGAGTTTAGCCGTAGGCAACCCGGGAGACGGAGTGTACGCTTTAAGGAATATAAGGGAAACTGGAGGCGTAGCTGAATCCGCAACTAATGAGGAGATAGTTGATGCAATTAAGCTTCTTGCAAAAACTGAGGGAATTTTTACAGAGCCAGCGGGGGGAGTTACGCTGGCTGTGTTGAAGAAGCTTGTAGAGTCTGGAATAGTTTCAACTGATGAAAAAATCGTGTGTTACGTGACGGGAAATGGATTGAAGGCACCTGAGTCTATTCTTGGACACGTTTCTAAACCCGTTGAAATTGAGCCTAGTTTAGAATCACTTACAACATTATTAACGTAGGAGGTGTCTAAACTGGCGAAGGTGAAAGTGGTTTTTCCGTCTGTGATAGCAAGTGTAACAGCAGGTGAAAAGGAAACTGAGGTATCTGCTTCAACACTGGGTGAAGTCATTGATAGGCTTGTAGCTAAATATGGTGACGCATTAAAGCAAAGAATTTTTGACTCTTCTGGAAATCTTTCAAAATTTCTGAATTTCTACGTGAACGGCAGGAACATAAGTTTTCTAAAACAACTAGAGACTCAGCTGAACGATGGCGATAAGGTTTTAATACTTCCCACAGTGAGTGGAGGCTAACTGACTAGTAGGGAAAACTTCGAAACTCCACTGCTTTCACAGCGCCCGCTTTCAAAATCTTCTGTTTAAGTTCTTCTAGTTTACATTTACACCTAGAGATGTCAGCGATAGCGAACCACTCCGCTGATTTTCCTCTTCGCAGAGTTCTTGATTCGCTGGATAATAAGTCAACTCTGTTTTCCGCTAGCACTGCGGCAGCTTGTGCAAGCGCACCTAGAACGTCTTTGAACGTGATGCGGAATTCAACAAGTTTGGCTTCTGGGTCTGCGAAAGGAACGATTCGAACTTGTTTGTTGTCTAAATCAGCTATTAGCATGACGTACATGCCTTCGGAGAATTTTAAAGCATCGCGTATAGATGAGGGCATGGTTACTCTTCCTCTCGAGTCTACTCGAACTATTTCTGACATCCGCATAGTTTTCAACCTTCAATAATAATTGAATGATACATTTTGTTAAGTCTTTGGTGAGCTTATAAGACTAGCCGACTAGACTGTTAATAATTGTAATTCAACAGCAATTTTGCCGAATTTACTATGCGCGCGCGTAAAACTAAAAGGTTATTCACTTAGTATGATTAGATGATTAATTATTCAGAAAAACCATCAGACTAAGAACAAAGTAGTAGAGTTGATAGGGAGTGACCCCTAATCTTTCAAGTAAACCTCTGTATTTACTCTTGATGAATATCCCTGAGATAATTATAAGAATGAGTGAAACTATAGCGGAAATGAGTGAATAGGTTGCAAAAGCGCTCCATACTTCTACCAACTGCAATCGAAACCACAGTGCCACCATCCCAGCAATTGTTAATAATCCCGATCCGACCACAAGAATTAGATGCATCTTCCCCCTGAGAGTTATTATTTCACCCCCAGCATCAAGAGGGAAGAAGAGAGCAACGAGTATCCCAAAAACTGAACTAGTCAAAAATAAAATAGGCCCTACAATTGAACCTTCCCCATTGTTTATCCCCTCATGTAACCCAATGTAAAATACAAACAACAAAACACTAGAAGTAATAATGAAAGATTGCATTAGCCCTTTGTTAGGAGCGCTAACTGCAAACAGTGAACTTATATCATCTCGAATATGACTATAATCCCGTTGCAAAATGCCCCCAAGAATCCACATGACTGTATATACGATTGGACTAAGCATTCCACAAATTGCCAAAATCTGAAAAATATTCATAATTTTCACGTTCTGATGTTTAGGTCAATTCTTCACTTAAATGCCGTGCGCGCAAAGTTTTTTCATTCTAAACTACAGATTAGGTTTGGTGCGCTCATGCCTATTTTGTGATATTTACATGTTTCTAGAACTCTCTTTCTGAAGTTGGCTTTAATTTCTGGAAAGGCGCTTAGCTGGACTCTCGGAATGTGTAGTTGCATCTTGTGCATCTGAAAAACTGTGTTGAGGACTCTTCCAACCTTCTAATTTGGACACTCCATGCGTAGGCCAGATTATTTCCACATTTAGGACATTCTGTCCTAACTGTAGGCAAGGTGCGTAGCTTTTGTTCCCTTCTCCCTATTACCGTTATGCCTCCTTGAGGAAGGTGTTCTAAAACTTTGGGAACAGTCGTCATGGGACGGGTTGCCCGCTTTTCGTAGCCACACTTTAGACATGAAAGCAGGAGAGCAACATTCCTTCCCTCCTTTTTCTTTAGTGGAGTCAATTTTGTTCCACAATTAGGGCAAAAGTCCATTCTACGGCTCTCCTTCTTCCCTGTCTTCTTGTTTAGTTCTTCCATATGCTCCGCGACGTCAGTTCATAGCTTGTGTGTCCATTTCTTTTTCTTTCACGTTTCTTTGGGTTACTTCGGCTCTTTCTTCTTGATGGGCTCCTCTTTTCTGGTTCAAACAGACTTAGTTGATTTGCTTCAAGAATGGACCTAATCTCAAAGTTTATGGGTACGTATGCCAACTTTTTACCGCAAGTGGGGCATTTGCCATCGTAACTCTGAATAATTTCATCGGGAGACTTTAGTTCTTCTATACTCTCATAAAGAGTGGCACCGCACCTGTGACAAAACACCAGTTGAGGCAACCATCTCACAACCCCATGTATTTCGAAAGTAAAAAAAGAGTTAAAAGAGAAAACTTTGGCTAATTCTTCTTACTTTTTCTTACCTTTGCTTTTTTTCTTCCCTTTTTTCTTAGACATTACCTTACCACTCCTCTTCTTCTTCCTCTTCCTTCTCGTCCCATTCTTCCTCTTCACGCCTCATTGTTCTTTCCTCCTCCTGTTTTGTCCAAATGGCTTAGCTTAAGACCTTCTTAATAAGCTTATTGGTAATGGTAAAGAACTCTTAAAGACAGATATATTAATCATGGACACTTCTTATATATTGGTGACAAACTTGAGTGAAAAGCTGGACGAAATAGATATGGGAATTGTAGAGCACCTCAGGGGAAACGCCCGCAGCACCTTCGTGGAAATCGGCAAGGCACTAGGCGTCTCAGACGCCACCGTCTACAACCGAGTGAAGCGCCTCACGGAGATGGGCGTCGTAAAGAAGTTCACCATAGAGGTCGACGAAGCTGCCATAGGTAGAGGAACATCTGGTTTCATATTGGTAAGCGTGAAGCCTGGCACCGTTAAAGAAGTCTCCCAACATCTAGTGGAAATCGAGAGGATTAGCGAGGTCCATGAGATTCATGGATCAGAAGATCTCATCGTGAAGGTTGGAGCAAAAAATTTACGTAAGCTGCGATCCGTAATCTTGAAGGTCAGGGAAATCCCCGATGTTGTTCAAACCGAGTTCATCCCGATCTTTAAGACTTGGAAGAGCTAAAGTTCTTCACAGACTTGTTAAAAACTTCTTATGATGAACCGAAGCGCGCGTTTTAACATGTTATGCTTGGCTTCCATTTAGGTCTTGCGGAGTTAATTAGAGGTCGAAATTAGGAAGGTTTATAAGTTTTATGTGTGTATGATATGGGTTGTGACCCACAAATTGCCCATGGAGGTCAAAAATTGACAAAACGGAGGACTAACGTTCACAAACCTGAAAACACCTAGAGGCACAAAGGATTTTCTACCACCAGAACTTAAACGCCACCGCTACATTGAAAAAAACCTAAGAGAAGTTTTCAAACTCTGGGGCTACAAAGAAATCCGCTCCCCAACCATCGAACTCGTTGAAGTTTTATCCACAGGCGTAGGACCCGAACTAATCGACAGCATGTTCAAATTCCAAGACTTCGACGGAAAAATCGTGGCACTAAGAGCTGAAATGACAACGCCAACAGTTAGAATCCTAACAACAAAGATGGCGTCAACTCCAAAACCCATACGACTGTTTTACATCTCAAACGTTTTCAGATATAGCCAATCATACCTTGAACGAGAAAGAGAATTCTGGCAAGCAGGCATAGAACTCATCGGCTGCAACACCCCTAAAGCTGACGGAGAAGTATTATCCCTCCTAGCCTCATCCCTAAAAAAACTTGGCCTAAAAGAACTGCGAATCGACGTTGGACACGCTGGCCTACTAAAAAACCTACTCAAAGCCACTGGACTAGATAAAGAAAAGAAAAGCGTTCTCCAAGGACTTTTAGGACACCGAAACGAGGAGCAACTGAAAAGATTCATGAACCAAAACAACTTTTCCTCAGAGCTAAAAGAAGCCTTTCTGCAACTCTCCAGCTGCAGACGACTCGAAGATCTCACATCAGTGTCGCTTAAGTCATCAAGATACGAAAAGACAAGAAACTACTTGAAAGCTCTCTTAGAGGTTAAAGAGGTCTTAGCCAACTATGGTGTTGAAAAACTTGTGTTCTTCGACTTTTCTTTGGTGAGAAAAATTGAGTATTACAGTGGAATTGTGTTCGAGGCTTCTGTTCCGAATCTTGGGCTTCCACTCGGAGGAGGAGGACGATACGACAACCTCATCGGAAAGTTTGGAAAACTGAAAATGCCAGCAACAGGTTTTGCGGTGGAAATTGAAAAGTGTTTGCAAGCTCTTACATCCCAAAGCTTTCAACTGTCAGAAGAAGGAAAAGTCAAAGTTCTTGTAGCTTCTAAATTCAGAGACACAGCAGTAAAAGCGGTTAATGCCATTAGAGATGCTGGTGTAGTCGCTCTTTTAGATTTGAAGAAAAGCAGCAGAAAAGAAATTCTGAGATACGCAAAGCTTAATGAAATAGACTACGCCGTCTTTACAGAGTCGTCTCTTGAAAAACCTGCACTCATATACAACATTAAGTTGGGCACAACGAAAAACATGCCAATCAAAGCCTTTCTAAAAAACGTGAAAAAGGGTGAACTCTGAAAATGGAAAGGAAAATTCGCATAGCAATCCCCAGCAAAGGCAGACTCAACCCGCCGTCAATTCAAACGTTACAAAACGCTGGTATAAACATACTGAGAAAAGAAAGAACCTACATCTCTGAAACATCAGATCTCAGATTCGAAGCAATTTTCGCAAGAGCCTTTGATGTGCCCATATACGTCCAGTACGGAGCAGCAGACCTCGGCATAACAGGACACGACATCATCCTTGAAAGACAAGCTGAAGTCCACGAACTATTAGACCTCGGTTTTGGAAAATGCCAACTAGTAGTTGCAGTTCCTGAAAACTTGGATGCCCGTTCTGTTAAAGACCTTCCAGCAGTGGTGAGGGTTGCAACCGAATATCCCAATCTTAGCCAAGAATATTTTGAGAAGGCTGGAAAACAGGTGGAAATTCTAGTTATTCGTGGAACTGCGGAGTTGGCGCCGACACTGGGATTAGCTCAGATAATTGTGGACATAACCGAAACTGGAGAAACTTTACGGAGAAACAAACTAAAAGTGATTGGTACCATTCTCGAGTCTACGTGTAAGCTAGCGTGCAATAAGATAGCCTACAGAGTTTTCGAGAATGAAATAAACGAGCTTATTGATAAATTGAGAAGAGGAGAAGGTCTAACCAAATGAAAATTATGACAAGTCAAAAGTTCAAAGAAGAAGCATTAAATCGGATAATGAACAGGGGAAAAATCGACTACTCCGTTTCTTCGTCGGTTACGCAAATAATAAATGCCGTGAAGAAAGAAGGCGACAAAGCCGTTCTACGTTACATTGAAAGGTTTGATAACACAAGCCTCACCCAACAAAAATTAAAAGTGGCCAAAAATGAGTTCAAAGAGGCATATAAACAGCTGAAGAAAAGCCAAATCAACGCTCTGAAAAAAGCTGCAACCAACATCGCACGCTTCCACGAGGAGCAGATTGAAGATTTCTGGTCTCTAAAGGTTACGCGAGGAGTAACTTTGGGACAGGTAACTCGTCCGCTATCATCTGTGGGCATCTACGCACCTGGAGGAAGAGCAGCCTACCCGTCTTCCGTGTTAATGTGTACAATCCCAGCTAAAGTTGCTGGAGTTAAGAGAATCGTTGTATGTTCACCGCCAAGAGCAAACGGAGACGTCAATGCCGCTCTAATCGTTGCAGCGGACATAGCGGGAGTCACCGACTTTTATCGGATAGGAGGAGTTCAAGCGATAGCTGCTATGGCTTATGGTACAGAAACCGTGCCCAAAGTAGACAAAATCGTGGGTCCCGGAAATATTTTTGTGACAGATGCAAAAATGCAAGTTAGCAGAGACGTAGCAATAGATCTTCCAGCTGGACCAAGTGAAATTCTCATAATAGCAGATGACACGGCGAATCCCTCCGTAATAGCTTCTAGCCTTCTCGCCCAAGCAGAACACGATCCAAACGTTTGGGCGATTCTGTTGACTACGTCGGAAAGCCTTGCGTTTGCGGTTGAGAAGGATGTGAAGGTGCAACTGGAATTGCTTTCAAGAAAAGAAATTGCAAAATCTTCGATTCAAAAGCGTGGTTTCATAGTGATTGTTAAGGATTTATTTGAGGCAGTGAACTACGCTAATATCATAGCTACAGAGCACCTTCAAATTTTAACGAATGCGCCCTCTAAAGTTTTAGATGGGGTTCAAAATGCTGGAGCTGTCTTCTTAGGAGAATACTCATTGGTTGCATTTGGTGACTATTCAGCTGGGCTGAATCACGTGCTTCCAACTGGAGGCTACGCAAAAACTTACTCAGGTCTTTCCGCGAGGGATTTCGTTAAAACAATCAGTTTCCTAAAGTGCAGTAAAGAGGGCTACTTGAACCTAAAGAAGACAACTATTACGCTTGCGAAACTTGAGGGGTTTGACGGGCATGTGAAGTCAGTTTCAATGGGGGAGAGTGTCAAAAGTGAAGATTGAAAAGCTGGTTCGCAAGGAAATCTACGAGCTTCCTTCCTATGATGCGGAGAGCGTATTTCCAGAAAAGCTTGATGAAAAAATTATAAAACTTGATCTAAACGAAAACCCTGCCATACCAAGCGATGTAGTAAAGAAGTTGCTTCTCAAAGCTTGTGAAGAAGCCGACGTTCGTCGGTATCCTCCACCTCATGGCGCTGTAGCTGTTCAAGCCATATCTGAATCATATGGCTTCGATAAATCTGAGGTGGTTGTTGGAAACGGTTCAGATCAACTTTTAGAGTTAATCATGAAGACGTTCTTGAGAGAACAAACTAGGGTTTTGGTGGTGGAACCAACCTTTCCACTTTACACTTACTTCACGCAACTTTATGGGGGAAAAAAAGCCAAAGTTTCCCTCAGACCTGACTTCAGTTTGGATACTGATGCAGTGCTTGAGGAAAGTGGTGAAAAACCTTCGCTTCTTTTTGTTTGTTCGCCTAACAACCCAACTGGTAATCAGTTCAAAGAAAACGATGTTAAGAAAGTGGTGCAACAGTTTAATGGTCTCGTTGTTGTGGATGAGGCGTACGTTGACTTCGCCAGATATTCAGTTACGGATTGGATGGAAGAGTTTGACAATCTTATTGTCTTGAGGACATTTTCAAAGGCATTCGGTCTAGCTGGGGTTCGCTTGGGATTCGCTGTTTCTAACCAATCAGTCATAAAGTATATTGAGCAGGTGACTCCTCCCTTTAACGTAAACATCATTGCTCAACGAGTTGTTGCTTTAGCTCTACAAAACTTGAACTATTTTAAACAGCGAATAAAGTACATCGTTAGAGAACGTGAACGGTTAAGAAACGTTTTAGCTGAAACAGATGGCGTGGTTCCGTTTCCATCTGACGCAAACTTCGTTTTGTTCAGAATAATAAAGAAGGGAATTTCCTCCTCCACTGTGAGAGACAAACTGCGAAGTAGAAACGTTCTGGTGAAGGATAAAGGATACGCTCCGCTCCTACAGAATTGCATACGCGTCACTGTTGGTACGCGTGAGATGAATGACGCGTTTGTTTCTGCTTTAAAAGAAGTTTTGGAGGAATAGTCCGTAGATGCCTTACAAGTGTTTGAGCAAAGAAAGAAAAATATACTTCAGAGAGGAGGCTGCGGAAGCCATAGGCAACATCACAAAAATAGTTTTAGACTTTGACGGAGTGCTAGTTTACACTTTGCAATCATACTATGCTAACATAAGGAAAGTTGTGGACTACTACTTTCTTGCGGTTCTTGGGTTAGAAGAACGGAGGAAGAGGAGGAGTCTCGTTACCTTCAGAGACATTCAAGGCTTTAAAGACACGGGACTCTACAACAACGACTGGACTTTGACCCACGCCATCATCACCTACTATCTAGCCATTCTAGTTAGAAAACTTCAGCAAAGACAGGCACTGGAAGATTTCGTTAAGCAATTCAGTGACACACAATTCTCGGAGATAAATAGTTTCATCAAAACATTACGTGAAATCGGCAACTACTGCAAGCGTCAAGGAGTAGATGTAACAGAACTTGCCAACATGAAAAATGACGATGCGTTGGGCATTAAATCTTTGCTGAAACATGTTAGAGAAGAGAGGCAACCTCTTGAAACAGTTCTTACAAGTGTTCTTACACGCGAAGAAAGTGCACAGTTGAAGTTTATTAAAAAACTTGTTCCGTACAGTGTTGATAAACCTGACTTACTGAGACGTTTATTCGAGGAGTCATATCTGGGCAGAGACTTATTCAAGAAGTTTTACGGCATCTCGCCAGTTTTCAACTTTGACGAGTGCTTTTTGGAAAAAGAAGAAATTATTCCTACAAAGGAAACGCTTAACAGTTTTTACTCGAAATTTGGAGAGTTGGCGGTGTACTCGGAAAAACCCAGAAATCAAGCCATGTATCTTCTGGAAAAAAACGGTTTTAGAGAATATTTTGACGATAATGGACTCGTCTTTCAGGAGGACATAAACAAGTCTGGAAGTGCACAGCCAGGTAAGCCGAATCCAACAGTTCTAATTGAAACTATTGAGAAACTTGCATGGGAAGCTGGCAACGTTGCATATGTGGGAGACACTATTGCAGACCTGCTGTTGGTTAAGAACGCTCGTTTACAAGGTTTATCTAACATATTGTTTTTCGGCGTTCTATGTTCATCTCAATCTCTTAACAATCTCCTGTCTCAGTTTATGAGGCAAGACGCTGATGCTATTATGACAGATGTAAATGATGTTCCGTATCTATATGCTAGTTTACGAGGTGAATCAAAAAAATGAGAACGTCAGAAGTAGAAAGGAAAACAACAGAGGTAAACATAACCGTAAAACTAAACATCGACGGAAAAGGAAAAACAAACGTGAAGACACACATTAAATTTCTAGACCACCTCCTAACAACCTTAGCCAAACACTCCCTCTTTGACCTAACAGTTAAGGCTGAAGGAGATTTGAAACACCACATAAGCGAAGATGTGGCGCTGGCACTCGCAGAAGCGCTAAATCAAGCATTGGCGGACAAAAAGGGCATACGAAGATTCGGTTCAGCTTTTGTGCCGATGGATGAGTCTCTGGCTAGAGCAGTTGTAGACTTAGGTGGAAGACCCTACTCTAACCTAAATCTTAAGCTTAGGCGACTTAAAATTGAAGATTTGAAAACCGAAGACGTTACCCACTTCCTAGCCTCTTTAGCTCAAGCCTCCAAGTTAAGTCTACACTTAACAGTTCTCTACGGCGCTAACGAACACCACAAAATCGAGGCTGCAATAAAGGCGTTAGCAATAGCGTTAAGAGAAGCAATAACCCCAGACCCAAGAAGAGTTGGAGAGGTTCCCAGCGCAAAAGGAGTGTTGTAAATAAAAGAATGCCAAAGGTCGCAGTGATAAACTACGGCGTGGGAAACTTGAGAAGTCTCCAGAGGGGACTGGAAAAGTCAGGTGCTGAAGTATTAATAAGCAACAGCCCAAGCGACTTAGCTAAAGCTGACGCAACCGTTCTCCCCGGCGTAGGCGCCTTCGCAGAGGCTATGAAAAACTTGTCTCCATTATCCGACGCGTTGCTACGGTCTGTGAGAGGTGGAAAGCCTTTACTGGGAATCTGTTTGGGACTTCAACTTCTCTTCACGAGAAGTCACGAAGGTGGATTAAAGAAGGGACTTAACCTCATTCAAGGAGAGATCGTTAAGCTACCTGACACTGTGAAGACCCCCCACATCGGCTGGAACACCATACAAATAATGAAACCTAACCAGCTAGTGGAAAATGTTCAAAACAACTCTTTCATGTATTTTGTTCACACCTATTTCCCCCAGCCATCGAAGCAGAGAGGAGTCGTAGCGTACACGGAGTATGGAGTTAAGTTTCCTTCAATAATAGCAAAGGAAAACTTGTTCGCAACCCAGTTTCATCCAGAAGAAAGCAGCAAAGCGGGTCTAACCATCCTGAAAAACTTTGTAAAAATCGTAAAGAGGTAAACAAAAGTGCTGATCATACCAGCTGTTGACGTGATGCAAGGAAAATGCGTTCGCCTCATTCAAGGCGATCCCGCAAGAAGCAAAGTACACTTCAACGACCCTGTGGAAGCAGCTAATCAATGGGTTAAGCAGGGAGCACAACTCATCCATTTAGTAGATTTGGACGCTGCTATTGGCGTTGGACAAAACGTTGAAACTCTGGAAAAAATCATTAGAAGTGTTCAGGTAGAGACTCAAATTGGCGGCGGAATTAGAAACTTAGAGAAGGCTGATGAACTGTTGAAGTTGGGAGCTTCCAGAGTTATTTTTGGAACAACCTGCGTCTTAAACTCTAAACTGTTGGAAAAAGCGGTTCAACGCTTCGGGTCTGCACGAGTAATTGCTGCTATAGATGCAACGAGGGAGGGAAAGGTAACATTTCACGGATGGAGAACCCAATCGGAAGTAGATTATTTGGAGTTAGCTCGTTCCGTTGAAGCTGTTGGGGTTGGAACAATAATTTTCACTTCAGTGAATGTAGATGGAACGTTAAAAGGACCAGCAACTGAGCAGATTCGTAAAGTTGTGGGTGCTGTTAGAATCCCAGTTATTGCTTCAGGCGGAATAGGAAACTTAAAAGATTTAGTTAGTGTAGCTCAAACTGGTGTGAAAGGTGCTATCGTGGGCACTGCACTTTATGAGAAAAAATTTACTTTAAAAAAAGCTGTGGAGACCGTGAAAAATGTTAACTAAAAGAATAGTTCCGTGTCTCGACGTTAAGGATGGAAAAGTTGTCAAGGGAGTTCAATTCAAAAATCTGAAAATAGAAGGAGACCCAGCGAAACTTGCGGCAATATATGCGGAGCAAGGGGCAGACGAACTGGTTTTTCTCGACATAACCGCCTCATATGAAAAGAGAGGCACAATCTTAGAGGTAGCAAAAAGAACAGCCGACATGATTTCTATTCCATTCACGGTTGGCGGAGGCATCCGAAACATTACAGACATCAGAAACTTGCTAAATTCTGGAGCAGACAAAGTTTCCATAAACACAGCAGCCATAAGAGAACCCCAACTTGTTAAACAAGCTGCTGAAACCTTTGGAAGCCAGTGCATCGTAGTTGCGATTGACGCTAAAAGAATATACCTAAAGGAAGATGCTCTTGACAAAATAGTTGTGGACACTCCTCAAGGCCGCTGTTGGTGGGAAACCTATGTTGAAGGAGGCAGAACACCCACTGGACTTGACGCCATAGCATGGGCAATTAAGGTGAAGGAGCTTGGAGCTGGAGAACTCCTGCCGACAAGCATGGACTGTGATGGAATGCAAACAGGCTATGACATCCCGTTAACTAGAACCATGAGCGAAAAAACAAATCTACCTATAATCGCTAGTGGAGGAGCTGGAAATTTAGAGCACATTTTCGAGGTTTTAACTGAAGGCAAAGCAGACGCTGCCTTAGCAGCCTCAATCTTCCATCGGTCACAATATTCCATTGAAGAGGTGAAAAAATATCTCAGTGAAAAGGGAGTTCCCGTGCGCCCTATAAAAGAGGAGGTTTGAAGGGTGGTACTCCAGCTAAATGAAGCTGAAGCAAAAAAATTCATTGAAAAAGTAAATTTTGAAAAGATGAATGGACTTGTTCCCGTGGTAGTTCAAGACTCATCTAACGACAAAGTGTTAACGCAAGCCTTCATGAACAAGGAAGCTTTACACCTAACCTTGACAAAGGGCAAAATGCACTATTGGAGTCGAACAAGAAAGAGGATATGGCTTAAAGGCGAAGAGTCTGGACACCACTCTCTGCTACAGAATGCAATCCTTGACTGCGACAATGATGCAATTCTGTTTAAAGTTCAACAAATAGGAGCATGTTGTCATACAGGTCAAGAAACTTGTTTCCACAATCCAATAACAGCTGAAAAAAAGTTGGCAGTTGACGCTAGAATTATTGAAAGAATCTTTGAGGTAATTGTTGATAGAATAGAAAATCCTACGGAGAAGTCGTATGTCTCTAAGTTGAACACGAAAGGGGAAGATGCAGTTCTTCAAAAGATAGGTGAAGAAACCACTGAGTTAGTTCTAGCTGTGAAGGCGAATCGCCCTGAAGAAATAGTGCACGAGGCTACGGATATACTCTTTTTCATTTTAGTGCTTCTTGCTCAGAAAAACTTGAAGCTCCAAGAAATCTTTAAGCAGTTGGAACATCG
>CAYFTS010000069.1:0-5104 GCA_964346135.1 uncultured Candidatus Bathyarchaeia archaeon
CTTACGACCAATTAACCGTTCATGATCCAAGTTTATCGACGCCGAGAATATGTCCATGTCCCCAATGAGATCAATAAATGTTGCTGGCGCGATAATTCCTTTGCCGAAGGCTTTCAAGATTTCATTAACTTGCGTTTCTGTCATGCGTTCTACGTTGATGGCGGTTATCTCCATGATGAAAGAATCATACACTGCCCCTACTGCTTCCTTAGATTTCACCCACTCCGAGACATTTGGATCGTCCCATCGAGGGTCAAGCCAATAGGCTGTAATGTATCTCTGCCATTGTCCATTAATGAAAGAAAAGTCGCCAAGGTCTTCGAGGTCTCTCACGTGTTTGTATCCCTTCTTCTTCGCCATAGCCCACTCATCAAGCGCCTTCCCGATTGCCCCTTCCTTGTTGAATTTACCGTTTGCCATGAAAAACTCATTTAAGCTCTCCAGAATGAGAGCGCCTTCTTTTTCATATTTTTTCACGTCGATTCCGTATTGTTTAAGCTTAGCCCTAACAGTTTCCCTTTCTTCATCGGGGTAAGTGTAACTGACCAGATCACCGTTCTCTAATCCTTCCCGTGCAAAAGCTGAGAAAACTTTCATCTTATCCGCGGCTGATGTGTACGTTAAGATAATCGCCTCTCCTTCCCCAACGCTAACAACAGGACTAGCCTTAAAAACATCAGTTGAAACAGAACGTCTGCACTTCTGTCGTAGAAAGTTTATAATAGATAATTTAGACATCCCGCAATCCTTCGTTCAGCCATGAGTTTCACAAATATTTGATGTTTCTGAATTCAAAATATGAATATTTAATACGCACATGATGGTGCCCTACTTTTTGAGTGTTGAAACATCATTTTTCGCAAAACATGTTAAATGCTGAAGGGTTGAGTATAGAAAATTATTTAGGGTGACAAGCTAATGAATAAAACTGAAGGAGATGATTGAGTGCCCGTGGCTTTCGTGTTGATTAATGCGGAGATCGGTTCTGAAGAAGAAGTTCTGAAAGGATTGCAGGATGTTGAAGGAGTAAAAGAAGCATACATTGTTTACGGCGTTTACGACATTGTGACTAAGATTGAAGCGGATACCATGGACAAGCTTAAAGACATAGTAACTTGGCATATCCGACGGTTGAACAAAGTTCGGTCCTCCTTGACTATGATTGTGGTTGAGGGTCCGTAACCAACCACACACTTCCCTTTTTTATTCAACGATTCCAAAGTTCGCTAGCTATCACTTAGACGGTTTTGTTCAAACATTTTTTCGCTCAAACACATCATTAGGTGAAAGTTCTTATTCATGACAGCGCCTTTCTTTGATAACGGTTAAGAGCGGACACCATATGATTACGATGCACATTGGGTTTGACGACACTGATTCACCGAGAATGGGATGCACAACTTACATAGCTGCGCTTCTAGTTGAAAAACTGTGCAAGCTAGGCGTTTTCTTCATCGACTACCCCAACCTCATTCGACTCAATCCCAATGTTCCTTGGAAGACTCGTGGCAACGGCGCCCTATGTCTAAGAATCCAATGCAACGAAGACCTCGTAGAGGAAATCATGGAAATAGTAGTTGAAACGGTTGAGAAAAACTCTGACCTTGACTATGATGGCACAGATCCTGGCGCGGTTTTCTTTTTCCACAATCAAATACCAAATGAACTCAAGACTTTCGCTAAACAAGCTATACAAGGCATCGTGAAAAAGGAGGAAGCCGTTAGACTCATTAAAACTTTTAAGGCAGAGGCAGTGGGCTTCAAAAAAGGAAGAGGCATCACAGGAGGTTTAGCCGCAATCGGTGAAACTTTGGAAGGTGATCACACCTATGAGGTTATAGCTTATCGAACATCACAAAACCGTGGAACACCTAGGAGAATCCAAGCCTCATCTGTTGTGGAAATGGATGAGAAAACTGCGCCTTTCACGTACAACAATTTTGATCATGAAAAAAAGCGAGTTCTGATCACTCCGAGAGGTCCTGATCCAATTTTGTATGGCATAAGAGGAGATAAAGCAGAAGCCGTTAAACAGGCTCACGAGACTGTTCGTTCACAAGAGACTGTTGAACGGTGGACTGTTTTTCGCACAAATCATGGAACCGATGCGCATCTGAGAAAGACTAGCACCGTTCGGGAGATACAACCTTACAATCCAGTGATTGTCCAAGGAACTGTGAATAAGGAACCATACATCATTCCGAGGAGACATGTCATCTTCTCCATAAAGGATGGAAGCGGACAAGTAGACTGTGCAGCGTATGCGCCTACAGGAACTCTTCGTAAAGCAGCTGAAAAACTGATTGTGGATGACGAAGTTGAAGTTTATGGTGGTGTTCGTCCAGCATCGCCAAAGCATCCAGTTACTATTAATCTTGAAAAAATGCAGGTTCTAAAGTTAGTTCCAAAATTTGTCTTTCACAACCCTAAGTGTCCCCAATGCATGAGACGAATGAAGTCTATGGGGAAGGGGAAAGGATCTAGATGTGAGAAATGTGGTTTTCGCGCTCGAAACTTGGATAAGATAAAGGTTGAGGATAAGCGTTCTTTGAAGGAACAGCTTTACATAACGTCTCCTAGGTCTCAGAGACATCTGACAAAGCCGTTTCTTCGATATGGAAAAGAAAAAACTAGCCCACCTGAAAGAATGATTAAGAATTGGCACTTCCCTTAGGGTACAAATAGAAAGGCGCCGACAAAATATATAGAAAGGGTTCTGTTAACTCTTCAGAACTTTCATGTTCTGTGCCTAGTCTATTAATCATCGGGACTTGATATCAACGGAAAATTAATGAGAAAGTTCTTTTAGATGGATTTTGTTAACAGAAAGTAAGGAAAGGAAATTGTTTGATTCAGCTTTTCTTGCCGTGATTGCAATAGGGTTGTTACATGGGCTGGAACCCGCGCATGGCTGGCCAGTTGCTTTTCTATATTCATCAAGGACAGGAAAACCCTTGTTCTATGGTTTCGTTAGCTCAACTATTATTTCACTTTTCCATTTTATCTCATCAATTACGGTTGTCTTAGTTTATGTCTTGATCAGTTCTTTTGTTATTTTTCCATCTCAAATTATGAAGTACCTTGCAGGAGTAGTTTTGATATTACTTGCTCTCAGATTCTTCTTTGAAAAAGTTGAAGATGAAAGTGAAAGTCAACATGGGCATGTTCACGAGAATGTTGGAGAGATTGAGCATGAACACGAACATGAACACGCTGACATTGGGAAACATAGTCATTGGCACAAACATGCAAGAATAGTGAAGTTGACTCTTTTGGGCATAGCTACCTTCGCTTTCGTGCTCGGCTTTGCTCATGAAGAGGAGTTCGCGCTTTTAGCTCTAGCTGTTGGAGGCATTAACCCATTCACTCTTATGATGAGCTACGCTGTATCAGTTACCATAGCGTTGGTTGGAATCACACTTATCAGCATCAAGGCATACCAAAAAGTCGAGGCAAAAATCAAACGCTACGAGAAATACATTCCCAAAGTAAGCGCAATTGTTCTTCTAATCATGGCTGTTGCTTTCATTTTTGGCCTAGCATGATTGACTGACTCCCTTTGTCGAGCCCAACCACTTGTTTTGCTCCAGTCTTTACATTAGCTTTTTCTGCTAGTGTTTTTCCGTTTAAACTCATGTGTGGTCTTATGGAGAGAGAAAAAGATAAAGCATTCTTTTGAGATTCTAAATCACCAAATCAACGGTTGGGATAAGTTCGATGAAACAAAATCTATTCGAAACAGCCTTGAAACTGGTTGAGGCAAGCAGAAACCATGAAAAATACAGAGACGCAGAATGCATAAACCTGATAGCCAGTGAGGGACTAAAATCCCCAGCAGTAAAAGAAATACTAAGATTATCTCAAGACCTAGAATCCAGATACGCTGAAGGCAACAACGACCTAGAAGGACATGTGAAAATAAGATATTATCAAGGACAAAAATACATCACAAAAATTGAAAACTGCACAGCCGACCTAATGAAAAACCTGTTCAACTGCAACTGGGTTGACGTGAGACTAGTTTCTGGCACACACGCAAACCTAGCCACATTCAAAGGCCTGTCTACAGCCACAAAAAAAGACAGAATGGTTGTTGCACCCCTAAGCGCAGGAGCCCACATTTCCCACGACTACACAGGTCTCGCTGGAGAAGTTATGGGTTTAGAAACTATAAACCACGTCTACGATATGGATGAAATGAACCTTGACCCAGACAAGTCTGCGGAAGTTATAAGAAAGACGAAGCCAGGCATAGTAACGTTTGGCGGAAGCCTATTTCTGTTTCCTCACCCAGTAAAAGAGCTGTATGAGGTTGCTAGAGAAGTTGGCGCCTACACTGTTTATGATGGCGCACACGTTTTAGGATTAATAGCTGGCGGACAATTTCAAAATCCCCTCAAAGAAGGCGCAGACTTCATAACCGCTTCAACTCACAAAACATTTCCAGGACCCCAAGGAGGAGTTGTCATAGCAAATTTAGAAGGTAAAAGAATGGAAAAAGGAATAAAAAGCGTTCAACGCTCCATTTTTCCACTAACCACATCAAACACCCACTTGGCAAGACTACCCGCTATGGGATTAACTGCGCTAGAAATGAAAGTGTTTGGCGTGGAACTTGCAAAACAAACAGTCAAAAACGCGAAGGTTGCAGGAGAATGTCTTTTTGAAAACGGAGTGAAAGTTCTAGGAGAAAAAAACGGATTCACAAAATCGCATCAAATCGCTGTGGACGTTCGAGAATACGGTGGCGGCAAAAAAGTAGCTGAAAACCTTGAAGAAGCAAACATCATTGTTAACAAGAATTTACTGCCATACGATAACCAAAAAGATAAGAAAAATCCTTCAGGGCTCCGAATTGGGTTCCAAGACGTAACTAGAAGAGGATTTAAAGAGAGTGACATCAAACATTTATGCCACTTAATGTTGGATGTGATAAAGGGGAAGAGATCGCTCCACGACGTGAGAGAGGACACGATAGCGCTGACACAAAGCTTTAAAGAAATTAAATACGGATTTCAAAGCATAGATGAAACAGTCCAATATGCAAAAAGACAGGGTTAGAGCCTCTTTTGTTTTGAATATCACTTACTCCCTTGGTGAGTTC
>CAYFTS010000070.1:0-2425 GCA_964346135.1 uncultured Candidatus Bathyarchaeia archaeon
CTTACGACCAATTAACCGTTCATGATCCAAGTTTATCGACGCCGAGAATATGTCCATGTCCCCAATGAGATCAATAAATGTTGCTGGCGCGATAATTCCTTTGCCGAAGGCTTTCAAGACTTCATTAACTTGTGTTTCCTTCATGTGTTCCACATTGATGGCAGTGACATCCATAATGAAAGGTTTATACACTACTCCAGTTGGTTTTTTGGATTCTACCCATTCCGAGAGATTTGGGTCGTTCCATCTAGGGTCCAACCAATAGTTTATGTATTTTCGCCATTGTCCGTTAACAAAAGAAAAGTTTCCCACGTCTTCGATGGACCTTGCATGTTTGTATCCTTTCTTCTTCGCCTCAGTCCACCAGTCTAGACCAACGGTAACTGATTTTTCAAAGTCTAATTTGCCGTTTGGCATGAAATATTCAGTTAAGCTAGCCATTTGAAGAGTCCCGTCCTTTTCGTATTTTTCCACGTCAATTCCATGTTCCTTAAGCTTAGCCCTAACGTTTTTACTTTCCTCATCAGGATAAGTGTAGCTGATCATATCGCCATTCGCTAATCCCTCAAGTATAAACGCGGAGAAGACCTTCATTTTATCCGCGGCTGACGTGTATGTTAAAATGGCTAACTCTCCTTCCCTAACGTTAAGAACAGAATCAGCTTTCAAAAGATCAGATGGAAATGGACGTTTCCATTTCTGTCGTAGAAAATCTATGATAGGTAATTTAGGCATCTTGCTATCCTTCATTTAGCCATAAATTCTTCGTGTATTTGATGTTTCTGAATTCACAATCTGCATTTTAACAAAAGATTCAGCTTTTCTACGTTGCAACTCATCTAAACCAGTGTTTATGTCTCCTCTTCCTCATGTTTAGATGGACTAAACAACAGCGTCAAGAAAACTCCAGCAAGAAAACCACCTATATGAGCAGTGTGAGCAACGTAGGGATTAGCACCAGTCATAACGTAAAACGTTTCAAACCAAACGCTTAAGATAACGAAGATAATGGCAGGAAGTGGTACCGGGATGAATCCAACAAACGAAATTACCAACCGAAAAGGAAACAAGATGGCGAAGGCAGCTAGAATGCCAAAGATTGCTCCAGAGGCACCTATAGCTGTTGTGCTGGGAGCGGTATTCATGTAGACATAAAAAAGTCCTGCAAAAACACCAGCGATTAAATAGAAGGCTAAGAATCGCGAATGCCCCATGGCGCGTTCACAACCGTCACCAGCTATGAGAAGAAAAAGCATGTTTAAAACTAAATGTTCGAGACCACCGTGTAAGAACATGGAAGTAACGAGAGTGTAGAGATTTTCCCTCTGCACAATAAGAGTGGGAATCAAGCCATAGTTGTCAATAAACGCCCCACGAGCTGATTCAGAGAGTCCAAGCATGTAAAAGAATACTAAAGCATTTGCCGCTATCAGCATGTAAGTTATGGATGGAACTTTAGCTCCCAACTGCTTCTCTCCTCCTTTTATCATGCACGTTTGATTACCGTAACAATTTTTGGTTTTTCCTTGTAGTTAAGTCAAGTATGACATTAAGCTTTTTGTTTATGAAATTCTTGTCCACCAACTCTCCATCGCGTTTGTGCAAGCCTTTACAACAAGGAATAAGTTTCAGCATGAAAAAGTTTGAGTTAATTGTTTCAAAATCGAAAGGGTAAAGCCTACAGAGAGCTGGCTTGACTTCATGAATTGAACATTCATAAATGTTCTTTTCTGCATCAAAACTGAGGAAAACACATGAACCATCTTCCTTGCTCTTTAGTCTGCCACACATAATCGGTAAACCCTTAAACTCGTTGGTTGACACGGGTTCAAGAAACTCTTTCAACCTATAGCCCGCTTGTTCTATATCGTCAACATCTCTCTCCGTGAGCTTGGGTCCACCCAGCTTGCAACAGAAAACAGCGCACCGTTGACACTTAAATCGCAGACGCTTTTGATGAAAAACTATCTTAGTAACACGTTTGGTTTTAGGCTCTACGGTGACTTCAGCGATGTTTTCGTTTAGACCCAAGCTAAACATCTCAACAAGCTTTCCTCCTATCTCCCGTTTAAGGTTTGTTTTCTCAACTAAAGAAGTTAGGTCAAAAAAGTGCTAATGGCCACTTGTTGCCTTTTCTCTTCTAAAGCAGAGAAACAAAATTTTCTGGACAAGTTCTGAATCAGTCAGGGTTTACAACTGGATGCTACTAAAGTGAGAGATGTTGCGTGGCTTACTACTTTTCTTTGTCCTTTAGAAAGAAGCTGATGTCTTCGACAAGAAATTTCAAGTATTCCTGTGCCTCATCTCTCGAATTTAATCCGCCAGCAACAATTTTTGTTTTGCCATTTCTGAACTTTGCCAAGACAATCCATTTTTTGGTTTTTTTGTTTGACACCGCTTTAAACGACTGAATTTCACGAAGCTC
>CAYFTS010000071.1:0-2664 GCA_964346135.1 uncultured Candidatus Bathyarchaeia archaeon
TATATCAGCATTGGTAACCCCCACGATAATCGACAAAGAATGGTTATATGAGTTGAAGAAAGCTGGAGCTGACATGATAGGCATTGCAGTAGATGCGGCTACGCCTGAGTTATTTGAAAAATGGAGAGGCAACGAGGTTAGAGGTCCTCATAAGTGGGAGAAATACTGGAAGGCATTGAACGAAGCAGCAGAAGTTTTTGGCAGAAACAATGTAGGGATACATCTGATAGTCGGCCTCGGAGAAAGCGAGAAGGAGATGGTCAAGACAATTCAACGAGCGCACAGCATGGGAGCCATAACTCATCTCTTTTCTTTCTTTCCCGAGGCAAAATCAGCCATGCAGAACTGTCCCCAGCCACCCATCAGCAAGTACCGACGAATCCAACTAGCCCGATACTTAATTAATCATGACATAGTCACTGACGAGGAGATGACGTTTGACGAACACTGCAGATTAAGGGGTTATGGTGTTGAAAGAGAAGCGCTGAATGAAATTATCGACAGCGGACTGCCGTTTATGACCTCTGGATGCCGTGGTAAAACCATGGAGAACGCTTGTAACAGGCCATTCGCAAACTGCACGCCTTATCAAGCGTACATCGGCGAACTGCGAAATTATCCCTTCCCTCCCGAGAAAAAGGACATTAAGACGATAAGACGTCAGCTTTGGGACTACTCGACGACATTGTCGATGAAGTCATTACCGATGCAACTGGCAGGAAAATAAGCAGTTTTGGGGTCAAGATGCTGAACAGAACAGCTAACGAAGAATTGGTGGAACAATGCTTTAGAAAACCGTTTGGCGAGTTAGAACCGTTATTTAAAACAGCGTTCAAGCTGTCGCGTACTCGTTTTTCAGACGTCATCTTCTTTTATGTGCCAGGCATGGTTCATTTTGACGCCCCTTTCTACAGGGCTACAGACCCCTACCGTTTTCCAGGAGTTTCTGTCACGGGAGAAAGTTGTCTCCTCAACTGTGAACACTGCAGAGGCAGAATCCTTCGAACTATGGTCTCTGCAACAACCCCTCAGGAATTGTTTAAGGTTTGCGCCAAGATCAAGGCTATGGGCGGTAAAGGGTGCCTTATCAGTGGGGGAGCCATGAGAGACGGAAGCGTTCCATTGATGGATTTTATCCCAACAATCCGACGTATAAAACATGACCTTGAGTTAGATCTTGTCGTTCACACGGGAATTGTTTACCCTGAGCTGGCTGAGGCGTTGGCTTCAACAAACATCGATGCGGCGTTGGTCGACGTCGTTGGCTCAAACGAGACGATTAAGAGAATCTACCACACGGATCTTACCGTGCAGGCATTTGACCGTTCACTTACATTGCTAGAACGAAATGAAATCCCTATTGTGCCTCACATTGTGGTTGGCATCCACTATGGCAAGCTGAAAGGAGAGAGAATGGCTTTACGAATCGTTTACAGACACCGTCCTGCTGCCTTGATTATTGTGGGGCTCACGCCGCTTAGCCAAACGCCAATGGAGCGTGTAGCACCCCCCTCGCCCGTCGATATTTCTAGAGTGATCTTGGCCGCAAGGTTCATGATGCCCAAAACCCCGTTGATACTTGGATGTGCGAGGCCTGGAGAATCTAAGTCTGATGCAGATGTTTTAGCTATTAAGGCGGGAGTCAGCGGGATAGCGTATCCTAGTGAAGAAGGGTATAATTTTGCGAGGGAGGCGGGATTAGAAGTCAGGTTCTCTGCGGAATGCTGTGCTCTTCTCTATAAAGATATTATCAATCAGTTGAAGAAAGGAAAGGATGCTGAACTATGAGTTTATGAGAATGCTCTGGTTAGGAGGGACTTGATAGATGAGAACATGGAGGCTTCTTGACACTGGTTGTCGTAGCGCTGCGGAAAACATGGCGCTTGATGATGTAATTCTCGAATGCCGATCACGAAACCTCACACCTGATACGGTTAGGTTTCTTCAGTTTGACCCTCCCGCGGTGCTGATTGGTTATCATCAAGTGGTTGAACACGAGGTTCGAGTGGACTATTGCAAGAGTAAGAGCATAGACATAAACAGACGCATAACCGGAGGTGGAGCAATCTATTTTGAAAACAAATCGTTAGGCTGGGAGATATTTGCTTCAAAATCCAAATTTAGGAGCCATCAACGTCTAGAAGAACTTTATGAGAAAATGTGTGAAGGCGTTATCCTTGGATTGAAGACTCTCGGAATTCAAGCATCTTTTCGTCCCAAAAACGATATTGAAGTTGGGGGAAGAAAGATTTCAGGAACCGGCGGAACAGAACGAGGCGAAGCCTTTCTTTTTCAAGGCACTTTACTAGTTGACTTCGACGTTGACACAATGTTGCGTGCACTCAGAATCCCAATTGCGAAGCTTAAAGACAAGGAGATTAAGTCTGTCAAAGAGAGGGTAACATGTATGAAATGGGAACTGGAACAACAGCCCAGCCTCAACAGCGTCAAGGAAGAGTTAGAAAAGGGCTTTGAACAAGCCTTTCAAGTCGAACTTGTTAGGGGTGAATTAGCGAGCGACGAGCAGACGCTTCTTAAAGATAGGTTAGATGAGTTTCGGTCAGATAAGTGGATTTTCCTTGAAAGAAGACCCTTAGAAGAGGCGGTAGAGGTTCACGCCATCGACAAGACGCCTGGAGGCTTGATTCGAGTGTCTTTAGCTAT
>CAYFTS010000072.1:0-2693 GCA_964346135.1 uncultured Candidatus Bathyarchaeia archaeon
AATATTCCCCAAAAACACCATTTCGAGCTTAGCGAATATAAGATTTACATGCGCGCGCCTGAATGACTGAGTGAGTGAGACTGACTGACAGACTGGGCATGAATGAATGCGCATGCACACACGCGTATGCGAAAGTGTGTGTGGGTTAAATTTTAACCCCCAAACCCAAACCCACTCTCTCATTTTTTCTTTGACTAAATTTCTCATTAACCAATTCTCTTTCAGATTTTTCTTCTCCTCAATCTTTCCTTCATACTCTCTCTCCACCGCACCGCACATATCAGACAAAAGCAGAAGATAAAAATACGCATGTATGTATCCCAACTAGGAAGTTTTCACGATTTCTAAACCGCTTTTACTGTAGACCAGTTGGTTGCTGAAAAGGTTCCTTAGGCGAGAGACCACTTCGGTTTCGTGTGCGCCAGTGTTGAGGAGGAAGAGGGCGGTTGTTCTTTCTGAAGATAAAGTGTGTAAGGCTTGACGGAGAAAAGCAAAAGCTCTCTCGGAGTTGAGTGATGACAGGAGATCAGAGAGTCCATCAAAGACTACAGAGAGGTTTGTTTTCGAGTAGGTTTTTGTAACATTGTTGATAGAGTCTCGGATTAAGTCAATGTTGTCAGCAGGCATAAGCACCTCATTTTCAGATATCGATTGGATGGTAGACGTTGAAGTGGACATTGAAAAAAGCTTGATTGCTTTGTGTTTAGCTAGGCATTTGTGGAGAGGACTAATAGCAGAAGTAAAAACGCATATGGGTTCAACATTCGCCATGTGTTCTCTGGCAAAATCTTCGACGATAGTCTCATAATCGGAAGTTGGATCAAATTCCAACAGAATCTTACGGCCAACCAGCTGTTCATGATCCAAGCCTATTAACTTGGCAAAAGCGTCTACGTGTTCAAGGAGATCAAAGAATCTTGTTTGAACAGAGCCTCCTTTGCGTAAAGCTACTAAGAGTTCATCGACTTGTTTCTTCTTCATGCTTTCCACATTGATGGCAGTGATTTCCATTATGAAAGGCTTGTACACAATTCCCACTGGTTCTTCATATTTTACCCATTTTGAAACATTTGGGTCACTCCATCTAGGGTCTAGCCAATGGTGTGAAATGTATTCTTGCCATTGTCCATCAACAAAAGAAAAGTCACCAACATCTTCAATAATCCTAACGTGATTGTATCCTTTCCTTTTCGCCTCAGTCCACTCCATAACACCATTGACAGCTGCCTTCTCATAGTCCAATTTGCCATTTGACATGAAATGTTCAGTTAGGCTCATCAAGTGCAGAGTGGTGTCTTCTTCGTATTCTTTCACGTCAATACCACGCTCTTCAAGTCTGGCTCTAATGTTTCCACTTTCCTCGTCTGGGTAAAAATAGATCACTTTATCTCCATTTTCAAGACCTTCCTGGATAAAGGTCGAAAAGATTTTCATCTTATCCGCAACTGACGTGTAGGTTGCAATAATCGCATCCCCTTCTCTAACGTCGAGAACTGGATCAGCCTTCAAAAGATGAGGTGAAATGAAACGTTTCCATTTACGCCTTTGAGAGTCAACAATAGAAAAACTGGGCGTTGCACGCTCAGTCAGGTCATTGAATGTGAAAAGTCTCGATATTTCGTTTCCTCTGAAACTTACGAGAAAGGTTTTGAAACTTTCGAATTGTGGACCTAATTCTCTTCTAAACTTTTGGTGGAACTCTGAGAAATCTGCGTAATCCTTGTGCACTGAAATCATAACTCTGTCTGCTCCCATTCCTTGACCCTCACTTGAAAACACTACATTAGACTGTTTCTTCAGCCAGCTCTCTACCTTCTCCCTAAGGAGTTGTAAAGACTCTTTCGTGTGGTAAAACGTGAAAACCATTAAATCAAAGCCTAAGTAAGAAAAGTTCGGGATTGCGGTATACTGTAGTATCGCGTTTTTTTCTATAATTTTCCTTAAACGGCTGACTGAAGGCTGAGAAAAACCTAGGATTTTTGCTAAATCTCTGTCGCTTCGCCTTGAATTTTTAATTAGCTCATAAAGTAGTCTTATGAGTTTTTCTTGTTTCATAGAAAGTACTTGCGCTGAAAACCTTTATGTAGTTTTTCACTAAACGCATACGCTTGATTCTTTGACTTCTATTCTCAGATGTTTGCGGTGTAGAGAGTATGAGTATAAAGAAGAAGGTTAAAGTTTAAGTCTTCTTCTTCCTAAAATCTTTAAATCCTTTCAAGCCGAGGATTATGAAGGAAATCATTAGAATCATGTCTGATAGTTTAGAGAAAGGTTTCAAAGAAGCTATAGGGTTAGAGTTATTTCAGGTTGTTCTCCCATTTTTCCTAACAAACCAGATTATACCTATGATGGTAGCGGGTATTCCAATGATGATTAGAGCCCAAATGAACACGATAATCCAGGATTGAATGAAATAGCTGAACGATAGGTTTTCAAATTTTGTTAACCAATTTCCATCAACCGCAACTTTGATGCACACGCCAATAAATAGTAAGAAACCGAATGCACCGCCACCACCACTCGTTTTTCCCGGCGATGGGCGCCGGAATTGCGTCTTAATTTCCTCTTTGACATCGGGAGGTAGGACAGCAAACCATACGATGGCAACAACTATTCCTCCCACTGCTAATGTAGGTAACACAACTAATAGTAGCATCCACAGTAATAAGAATATAAACCATGCAACACCCTCT
>CAYFTS010000073.1:0-5604 GCA_964346135.1 uncultured Candidatus Bathyarchaeia archaeon
GCAGTATGCATAAGTAAAAGCAAGAACGACACGTATTGTAAATCAAAATAATTGCGAATTTAAAATAAAGTGTCACTTGAAGAAGTTAATGATCTTCTCTGCGATCAATGTGGCTGCAGTCCTTTGAGCTTCATCAGTCTGGGCTCCTATGTGACAGGTGCAAACCACATTCGGCAACCTCGTTAACGCTAGATTTATTGTTGGCTCCGTTTCGTAAACATCCAGCGCGGCTCCACCTAGCTTCCCAGCCTGCAACGCTTCCAATAGAGCTCTTTCATCCACGATGGCCCCCCTTGAAGTATTGATGAGAAAGGCTCCATCCTTCATGAGCCGAAGTTCTTTTGCACCAATCATGTGGCGAGTTTGAGGGGTTAGTGGAACATGAATAGTAACCACGTCGCTACGTTGAAGCAACTCTGAGAGCGGAACGAATTCTCCTTCCAGCTCTCTCAACAATTCAGGCTTCGGAGGCGTTCGCTTCGTGATTAGTATTTTCATTCCAAAGGCTTTGGCGACTCTCGCCACCTTCTCACCAATGTTTCCCAAGCCGATTACACCGAGAGTTTTGCCTCTCAATTCCCAGCCTCTTAGCTTCTTTTTGATCCATTCTTCCTTTTTTATCGCTTGATCTGCAAGTGAGATGTGGCGTGCTAGTGAAATTATTAATCCTATTGTCAATTCAGCTACAGCTCCAGCAGGAGCTTCTGGCGTATTCAAAACAGTTATGTCTCTCTTCTTTGCGGTTTCCAAATCGATGTTGTCCAAGCCCACGCCGGCACGCCCTATTGCCTTCAAATTCTTTCCAGCCTCAATGATTTCCTTTGTAACTTTAGTTCGGCTTCTAACAATTAGTGCATCATAATTTGAAACGATGTCCTTTAGTTGTTCATGTGAAATTGTGGTGTTTACATCGACTTTAAATCCAGCGTCTCTTAACCTTTCTATTCCTTCCTCATGGATTGCGTCGCAGACAAGAATTTTTGCTTTAGGATTCATGAAGACTTCTGCCTTTTTCAACTTCTGAAATACTTCGTTGCCTTGAATTTATTTCTTTTCCAGCAGAAACTTCATTCAGAATAGCGCACTTACATTTTAGGCGAGAAGCTTAAACATTGATGTTAGGCGTGGTTGGGTAAACACGGCAAAATGGTTGACTCTGACGAAATGAAAAGAGGCTTTAATAAAGTGTAAAGCCCGAGGACATGTTAGTTCAGTGTGCAGTGAATACCACTACTACAAATACGATATAACAGACTTGGACCTAGAGTATTGAACCGTGAAGAACAGCCTCAAGAGAAGGCGAAGCAATAGCAAGGCTGAACTTCACCTATGTGTCGGTTGTGAAGGCGAACCACAAATTTTTTTATGCGTGCGCTCTACTACTAGATGAAAAGGAGATAGGAGTGTTCTAACATGAGAACTAAAATAATAATATGTGCATTACTGTTGACTTTTCTTATCACTGTGTCGGTGAACAATGCTTGGGCGGCTGGACCAAAGCCACGCATTGCAGACTGGACATTAATGGTCTACATGGCCGCTGACAACAACCTTGACGCTTGGGCTTACGAGTCTCTGTCGTATATGGAAGCGGTCGAGTTGACAGAGGAGGTAAATGTTGTAGTCTTGTGGGATGGTTACTACGAGCCTGCTTACATGTATGAAGTTGTCAATGGAGGACACGAACTAGTTAGGGACTTTCCTTTGAACGAAAAAGAGGTAAACATGGGTGACTCAAATACCCTGAATGCTTTCGTGAATTTTGCAACCAAGAAATTTAAGGCGCAACACTACCTGTTGGACTTATGGGATCATGGAGACGATTTCACCGGAAGCTGCTGGGATGAACATCCTGAGGATTATCTTACCCATGAAGAAGTGGTTGCTGGAGTTGAGGGGCATCACATAGACATCTTAGCGTATGACGCTTGCCTCGAAGCTATGATAGAGGTTGCTTACGAATACAATGCACGGAACATGCAGGTCGACTATTTGGTTGGATGCGAGAACTACGTTCCTCTCTATGGTCTTCCCTACGACGAAATCTTGGAAGCCCTAACTGCGAGTCCTGATATGTCACCGCTTGATTTCGCCAAGGTCATAGTAACAGAGTATGTAGAGTTCTACCAGCCTCGGGCTCACTTTGATGGAGGCGTAATGGCAACATTGTCAGTCATTGACCTTTCAATGGTTGACGAAGCTGTGGCAGCGTTAGCGGATTTAACCTTGAAACTTGGGAACAACATGACAGAGTATCATGACCTTATCAGCGAGGCTAGAGGTGAAGGAAACCTCCCATGGGCTGAATATGGGTGGGAATATTACATTGACCTACCCAGCTTTGTAAAGTATCTCAGAGATTACGCGCCCGATAATGAAGTGAGTGAGTTGGCTGGTAACCTGTTGTCTACGCTTCAAGAGGATGTCATAAAAGCCGTTGGCAACTCTGAACCCATGGATTCAGCTGAGGCATTGGGATTGGGAATCTGGTTTCCGCCTTCGAGCGCTACGCAATGGACCTATATCGGACTAGAAACATACAAAACTTTGGAGTTTGCATCTCAAGGATGGCTTGACTTTCTGTACGCCTACTGGCCCAGCCACCGCGGTGGCAGCAACTGACGTAAGCGCTGAATTTTCACAGCAGCCAAAACATCCCCTCCTTTTTTTCAAACACACATATTACGTGTGAGTTTTCTGACTTTTCTAATTCTGTATTTATTAATACCCTTCAATAATAAATGTAGAGAGGACTTTTCTAAATGAGTGCACGCGGAAAAGTGCAAAAATATCATTCAAAGATGTTAGGCGTGGTTGGAAAACCAAACACTGGCAAATCCACTTTTTTCTCAGCGGCAACACTGACTCCAGTGGAGATTGCAAGTCGCCCATTTACAACCATAAAGCCAAACCGGGGAATCGGATATATAAGGTCCACATGTGTGTGTAAAGAATTTAACGTTAAAGATAATCCTCAGAACTCGTTGTGCCTAGACGGAATACGATTGAGTCCAGTTGAGTTAATCGACTGTGCAGGATTGGTACCTGGTGCCTGGCAAGGAAAAGGACTCGGAAACCAGTTTCTAGACGAAATTAGAAAAGCAGATGCCCTTATCCACATAGTTGATGCTTCAGGATCAACGGACTCTGAGGGAAAAATGGTTAAGCTAGGAACACATGATCCCCAAGAAGATGTGAAGTTCTTAGAAACAGAGATAACCATGTGGTTTAACCAGATACTAAAGAAGGACTGGCCTAAACTCGCCAGAACCGCTGAATCAGCAACAACAGACTTACTCACTCTACTTGAAAACCGACTGAGCGGATTGGCAATAAAAAGAAGCCACATCATAGAAGCGCTGAGAAAAACAGCGCTTAACGCGGAGAAGCCAACCGAGTGGACCAACGGCAACCTTCTTGAATTCTTGGATACGTTGAGAAGAGTTTCCAAACCAACGCTGATCGCAGCAAACAAGATTGATCTTCCATATGCGGAGGAAAACTTGGAGGAACTCAAAGAACTTGGCTACATGGTTATTCCTTGTTGCGCAGAAGCAGAGTTAGCATTGAGGAGAGCTGCAGAGAAGGAGTTGATTGATTACAGACCAGGAGATAACGATTTCACTATAGTGAAAATGAAGGAACTAACAGATGTTCAAACCAAGGCTTTGCAAGTAATTAAAGAAAAAATATTGCGGAAGTATAAGTCTACTGGCGTGCAACAAGCTATTAACATGGCTTTCTTCCAACTCCTAAACATGATCGTTGTCTATCCAGTGGAAGACCTTGAACACCTTAGCGACCATAAGGGTAAGGTGCTCCCAGACGCATACGTTGTGCCGCACGGAACCACGGCGCGCCAACTAGCCTACAAGATTCACACAGAATTAGGAGAGGGATTCATCTATGCAGTGGACGCTCGCAAGAAAACAAGAATCGGAGAAAACCACGTATTAAAGGACAGAGATGTTATCTCAATTGTAAGCGCAAAAAAGAGAGCTTAACCTCAGGCACCGAAACGTCTTTTTCTCCTCTGATATGTTCGAACAGTCCGCAACAAATCTATCCGTCGAAAGTCTGGCCAGTAAACGTCTAGGAAACAGAGTTCACTGTAGGCGCACTGCCACAGTAAAAACCCACTTAAGCGTTCTTCCCCTGAAGTCCGAATAACTAGGTCAGGGTCCTGCTTAGACATGTAAGCCGTGTATAGATGACTCTCAAATACTTGCTCATCAATCTCTTCAGGAGTCAATTCCTCTTTCTCCACTTTCCTAGCAATCTTCTTTGCGGCATCCACAATCTCCGCCCGCCCACCATAAGCTAGTGCCACATTCAGAAAGTGCTCGTCATAATCCTTTGTCGCTTCCTCCACTCTCTCAATCATTTCTTGAACACTCTTCGGCAAAAGACCAACCCTTCCAATAACCTTAACCCGAACCTTATGCTTGTGAATTCGCTTGTTCTCAAGAATTTCATGCAACTTCTCCTCCGCAATCTTCATGATCTCATCTACCTCTTGTGACGCGCGTTGAAAATTCTCGGTGGAAAAGGCATACAGAGTGATTGATTTCACTCCCAAATCAAGGCACCAATCCAGTAGCTCCTCGGTTTTATCAGCACCATGATGATGACCAGTCCAAGGATTTAACAGCCGCTCTGAAGCCCAGCGACGATTACCGTCCAATATAATAGCGATGTGCTCAGGCTTCAATCCACCTTTCACTTGATACCATAACCACTTCTCATAGGCCTTGTAAATACCCAATAAAGATAACAACGTCTTCAGCATAGCTTAACCCCGAAGCCTCGCGTCTCTAAGTGCATGCGCACAAGGACAGCTACGATCTTTTGGTAAATTCCCAACGGTCTCTCTTAAAACTTGCTGAATAACTGGCAATTTTTGCTTTGCCACTTTCACCACCTCACTGACTGTTAGCCGCTGCTGTATTCCCGCAGCCATGTTTGAAACAAAACATATAGTTGCATAACACATTTCAAGCTCACGGGCAAGCACAGTCTCAGGCGCGCCAGTCATACCCACCACATCGCAGCCCAAACGTCTAAACATCTCAATCTCTGCAGGAGTTTCATAACGAGGGCCCTCGGTACAGACAAGAACCGCTCGATCCCATACTTTCACATTCCGATTCTTTGCAGTTTCAATCAAAAGACTACGGATCTCTGGACAGTAAGGCTGAGACATGTCCACATGCGTAACTGGAGTATCATCATAAAACGTGGTCTGCCGAAACTTGGTGAAGTCGATGAGGTCATGTGGAATCACCAAGTCGCCTGGTTTAAAGTCAACATTTATAGCACCTACCGCGTTTGTGGCGACAATCCGCTCAACACCGATCTCGTGTAGAGCGTATACATTAGCTAGATAATTTACTCTGTGAGGGGGAACCGAGTGGCTAAAGCCATGACGAGGCAGAAACGCTACGGTCTTTCTATTAACTTCGCCTACTGATATGGGAGGTGGAAACCCGTAGGGAGTGCCTAATCGAATTTGCTTAACATCTTTCAACAAAGTTTCCAAACCTGTTCCGCCAATTATGGCCGTATTAGCCGCTCTCAATTTTCACATCTTTCCCCGCGAAAACT
>CAYFTS010000074.1:0-4125 GCA_964346135.1 uncultured Candidatus Bathyarchaeia archaeon
CATGGTTGACACCCTTAGAGTGGCTCATGACCATAATAGTTGCGAGCACAGCCCTCATCCTTATGGAGATAGGAAAGTTCATTGGAAAGAACAAGGTGCAAAAATCTTCATATACTTGCACAAGGAGGAACGGCTAATAAATGAGCAGGTTAAGAAAGCTTAGTAGAGTTGCCGTGGCTTTGGGAGGTTTTCTAATATTTGTGGGGGCGATAATGGTGACGATATCCGCTTTGGCTTTCTTTGGGGTCATCAATGTGTCTATTGATTCAGAGGAGGGAGAACTATTCATGTGGTTCGTATTGATAATTAGTTTGCTCAACGTGGTGGCAGGAATTTTGCTCGCATACAGACACAGGTGATTGACAAGATGATGAGAAAGACCTTTGCAGCTGTTGTTGGTATGGCGCAAGTTGTGATAGGTGCTTTATCGATTCTTTTCACTTATATTCTTCATTATGACCTGTTTAATGTTCAAGCCATGTTCTGGATACCTGCTGAAAATGTGTCTCTTTATGTATTGCTTTTTTTGGTCTTTGGTCTTTTTTCCTTGATTAGTGGGATTTCCTTTATTCAAGAATGGCGAAGTTACATATAGGAGGGTCGTTTCTGGATCTTTTAAGCCTCATTCTGGGTCTGCTCATCGGCTTTATAGGCCAATACTTTGATGCATCCATAGGGATTGGATATGGAACGATCACAGTACCGCTGCTCCTATTATTAGGTATTCCACCGATCTACACCGTTCCAGCCGTACTTCTATCAGAAACTGTTCTCTGTGTTCTTTCTGGAGGTGTTCACCAGATGGCGGGTAATGTTCAGCGTAGAGTAGCGTTGCCCTTAATTATAACTGGAGTCTTAGGAACCATTTTGGGCGTACCCATAGCTTTTTTCTTACCTGATAAGGAAACCAGCGCCCTCATTGGAATTATTTTAATGACAATAGGATTCTTAGGCCTCCTAAATGTAGCGAGAGGAGTTAAGATGGGTGTATACTCGCCAAACAAAATTCGCGTCTCGGGATTTTTTGCAGGGTTTACAAATGGGATTAGTGGTGGTGGATACGGAGCCATCAGCACAACTGGACTAGTCTCTGCAGGAATCGATGCCAAGGTTGCGGTCGGATCCACTGTGCTCTCCGAGACAGTTGTTGCCCTGAGCGGGGTTCTATTGTACTCCTATCTTATCAGAGAAGTGAATTTGGGACTGATCTTAGCCTTACTGATAGGAGGCGCCATTGCAACGCCCATCGGTGCGTTAACCACTAAAAGTTCACCCTCCAGAAAATTGGGGGCAGTTATAGCAGTTATAGTTATGTCCTTGGGCGCGTCTTCTGCGTATGTGCGGTCTGAGGCCTTCGTTTTGGGGCTCGTGTCAGTTGCTTTAGTTTTAATAATATACCACTTCAAGATGGTTGGCTATCTGCGCCTCCGCGTCGCCATGGGAGGAGTAAACCTGGGTATAGGAGCCTTCATAATTTCGCTGGTTCACCTCAATCAAACAGGCGCTATGCCGTTTTACGTGCCTCCGCCTTTGGCAGGGCTCTTCTTTTGGGGCTTAGTCTCGGTTGGCGCGATTTTCATCACGGCGGGCATTTTGGATGTCTCTGTTAAATCCTAGAAGGAAGATTTTAATGTGCAAGCAAGATTTATTAAAAAGTGAACGGTGCGAGCTAGTTTAAAAGTTCGCGTGTGAGTAACGTGCCAAAGAAAAAGAAAGAGATCGTGGTTAGTGCCCCTTTTTTCATACGTAAACAGTACGAGAGTCCAGAAATTAAAGCCATTGCAGAAAGGCTAAACTTCTTCAATACTTGCGGAAAGATAAGCAAATATTCGGCACCGCCCTTAACCGTGGTCAGCCTCTTAATCTTTATGTTCACTGTAAACGGCATTCTAAACCCGGCATGGTTTTCATTTCCGAAATCTCTTTTAATAGGTGCCATGTTTTCCATAGGTATAATGAACATCTTCAACGGGCTATTGCTGTTGGCAAAAGAATAGCTCTTTAACATTCCTTGTCGTCAACCATTAAGATCTTTAGAACTATTTCCGCGCGCATGCATGCATTGTAACTGGGGTAATCGTGGCATTGGTCGGGGCAGTATACTTCCTGAAAAAGAGAAAACCACCAAGTGCTCCTACGCTTCCTCCAGAAAGCACCGTATAGAACATTGGTCTTCCTTTTTTTTACCTATCCAATACTAACTCTGATGGTTCTTCCAAATTCCATTAGCTCTTTCATTTCTTGCTCGAATTTATTAATACAGGATTTTTCCTATCATTAAGAATTTAAGGAGAAAGGTTCTATCTAATAATAGATTTGCTGTAATTCTGCTGGTGTATGAAAGAAGATGGGTAGGGTAATTGTGGTTGTGGATATGGAGGGTGCTGCGGGCATAGGCCATGTGAAGGAGTGTTTCCCTTGGTGTCCAGAATATCATAAGCATGGAGTGGTTCAGTTGGCTGATGATGTTAACGCCATTGTGAGGGGTTTGAGAACTGGTGGGATAGAAGACATTTTTGTATGCGACTGGCATTATATGGGTCAAAATCTTTCAGAGAGCAAATTGGAGCCGCACGCTAAGTTGCTTGAAGTAGGACTTGTTGAAGATTTGAAAAAGTTTCTGGAGGGAGGATATGACGGTGTTGTTCTTTTATGTTTCCATGCCATGGCTGGAACTCCGAACGGTTTTGTTAGTCACACAATGATTCCATTTCTCAAAGTAAGGGTAAATGGTCAACCAGTTGGAGAAGCTGCACTCATAGGTTGGCTCTTTGGCACTTTTGATATTCCGACAGTGATGGTTACTGGTGATGAAGTCTCCGTACAACAAGCTGAAAAGTTTTTGCCAGGCGTAAGTGTTGTAGCTGTGAAGAAAGCAAAGAATCGAGAAGTAGCACAGTGTTTTCCTACAGAAGAAGTGAGACAGCGTATCGAAGAGACAGCAATGGCCACTGCTCAACGGTTAGGCCAGTACCAGGTCCATCGTGCTCAGGAACCCGTGCTGATGGAAGTGGCGTTCAGAACCCCTAACGAAGCGGACTTGGCCGCAGCGATTCCCAAGACAAAAAGGACTTCCCCTCGAGTGGTTGCTTATGAAAGCGAAAAATATTTGGAAGCTTACAAGTTTCTAATGGTTGTTTACGATCTGATTCTTTATAGCTGGTTCGGTGAAGCAATGCAAAAACTAACAGCAACCGATGAAGGAAAAAGAATCTTCGGGGAATGGAGTCATCAGATCATTGAGCAATGGATGCGAGAACCACAGTCATTATGGTATGAATAATTCTAAATGACCTATGATCTCTAAGATCCTTTACAACATTTAGAAGAAGAATAGTTGAGCAGTGTTTACTTCATCTTACTTGAGATAGCCATAAAACAAAGGGCACTGACGTAGTAGTAACTTTAGAGTATAGCCTGACATCTATTTTTTTGTAGGTATAGTGGAATTATGGTTCAACTCTATATCTTTCGTTTAGCCAAGACTTTTCTGAAGCTTTTTCCACAGTGGTCGTAGAGACCTATTGTAAGTTCGTTTCTTTTGCCATTTTTGTCTGGACGACCAGCCATCTTCCAAGTCTTTCTGGGATTAGATACTTCCATTCCACACTTAGGACATTTTGCCATAGCTTTCTCCTCCATGACAGTCCATCATTTTGTTATGATGATGAATAAAAGATTATCGTCCATATCCTAACCTCAGCTAAAACACTAACAAACAAAAGAGTACGGTCAGGATGTAGTGTTTACTTCATCTTGCTTGATATTCATATTCAATGAAGACTTCAACTTCATGTATTGACAAGAAGGTGCTACCACCGGCAGATGCATGCATGCAAACCCAAATGTTTTAAGTTTCATCTAAAAGATAGATCTTTCGGGGATTTGAATGTCTGAGAAAGAGAAAAGACCAGTTACAGCGATGGAGTTGCTAATCAGCGTTGTAGGCTTAATCATAGCGATAATCTTAGCTGTTTTTGCGTTGGGAATTGCCAACTGGGGAATAGAACTTTTCGGGATAAGTGGAGATATACCAAGGGCGGCAGCTTTGATAGCAGTTGCGATAATCATAGGACCAACCGTAGCGGCATTCGCCACAAAAAAATACTTCTAAATAGGTTTGCG
>CAYFTS010000075.1:0-10698 GCA_964346135.1 uncultured Candidatus Bathyarchaeia archaeon
CGCACCACAAACCTGAACCACTGGACAAGGACATCGCGAAAGAAATTCGCAACATCGTGAAAGAAGCCGACAAAGAACTCACATAAATATCCAGCTAAGCGCTGGTGTCCCTCAGGAAAATGGAACAAACGGTTTAATGAAACGCCCAAAAAGCCGGGAAGCCCAGCTTATGGGAAGTTGAAAGCCGTTCCCAACCTGAGCAAAATTTTTTGCGTTAAATGTGTGCGCGCTGTATCGGTTGTGAGAATATTTTGTGATTCGCAATTATGGATATATTTTCTCTTTTCCACGTGTCTATTGAAGAGGGCTTTGAAGATGCAGACTAGAAGCCTGCAATTTCGTTTCTGTTTTCCGCCCATTTATGGTATTTTTGACACTGGGGAAGGTTTGATATATGTTTTCGGTGAGCAAGACGGCAAAATTGAAGATGTTCTGAGTCATGAAGTGTTACATTGGGCTGTACAAAAAATAGCGGGAAAACAAGCAAGTTTAGATTTAGATAATATTCCACCAAAATTGTTGTGCATGCACTGTTCCAACTGTGGAGAAGAATTGAAGACCGAATGAATGTAAGAAATGCGGAAAACTGTGCCTTTTAAGCCATAGCACCACATGCACATGAATCACAAGATTAGATATCAAGAATTGCCTTGTATTCGCTCAGAGATTAGTTAAGCCGACAATCACTATAAGATTTTCATAGGAAAACAATATTATTCTCTCTAACAATAGCTGGCTACTCAAGAGTGATTCAAGTTGGATTATGTTGATAGCATCGAAAAACTGTCAAAAATGTTGAAACCACTATCAGAAGAGCAAGATGCAGACGCTGCAGTTGCTTTGTTATTGAAACCTGTAGACCAAGTCCTCAAAGTCCTGTTTGTAAAGAGAGTTGAGAATCTTGCTGATCCTTGGTCTGGACAGATGGCTCTCCCTGGAGGAAAACGTGATGCGAAGGACCAAAATCTGAAGCAGACTGTTGTTAGGGAAACCTTGGAAGAAACCAACATAAAACTCGTTGATCGATGCCGCTTTCTCGGAGTAATGGAAACCCTAAGATCGAAGCGAAGACCTGAAATGAAGATTCTTCCCTTCGTCGTCTTTCTTGAACGCGACCAATCAATCAAATTGAATGAGGAGTTGGAAGGATTTGTTTGGATTTCGCTGGAAGACCTTCTCCAGCATAAAGGCACTGTCAAATTTAGTTTTGGAGAATTTCCCGCCTACATTGTCGGAAACACTGTCATTTGGGGGTTAACGTATAGGATTCTTGAGAAGTTTGTTCATATCCTTGAACTCTCAGGTTAGGCTTACTGGTGAAAGTCAGCACGCATGCTGTCATCCAGTTGCTGTTGATCCAGAACTAACTGGAGATTTTGTTAATTTGTAGATTTTACCGTCAAGGGCGCAGATGTAGATTTCGTTTTTTCCGTCTATGCCGAAAGAGGCAATGTTAAGATTCGTGTTCAAAAACTCCGTGTTAACGGGGTCGTTGACACCGTCGTAGCGAAGTGCCCAGATTCGACCAGAACCATAATCTCCATAGATATAAGATCCAATAAGTTCTGTCAGTTCTGAGCCTCGGTACACGAAACCTCCAGTTATAGAAAAGCCTTGGTCGTGACTATAGTCCCAGATTGGCGGTTCCAGTCCCGCTTGGTTGCAGTTCTCGGGAGGAGAATAGCAAAGATTACCTTCCATGATGTTCCAGCCATAGTTCTTGCCTTTTTCGATGACGTCGATTTCTTCTCTTCTGTTCTGACCCACATCTGCCGCCCAAAGCCATCCTGTCACTTGGTCGAAACTGAACCGCCATGGATTGCGCAAACCATAAGCATAGATTTCCTCTCTATATCCTTCGGTATTACCAACGAAGGGGTTGTCACTCGGAACGCCGTAATTCATATTCCCAGATGTCGAATCCACGTCAATGCGTAAAATTGAACCCAGCAAAGTGGAACGATTTTGACCATTACCATGAGGATCACCTGCTGAACCACCGTCACCCAAGGCAATGTAAAGGTAACCGTCAGGTCCAAAAGCTATTTGCCCACCGTTATGGTTGGAGTAGGGTTGCTCGACCTCTAACAAGATTTCTTCGCTGTTCTTGTCTGCCTCGTTCGGATTATTTTGCGCAACAGAATATCGGGCAATAACTGTTCGGCGGGGATTACCAGCCGTATAGTCAACGTAGAAGTAGCCATTTTCAGTGAAGTTTGGATGGAAAGCAAAGCCCAGTAACCCTTGTTCTCCTCCGAAAAGCACTCGATCGCTAATATCGACAAAGATATTGGCGGCAGTTACGTTTTCTAAGTTCTCAAAAACATAAATCAGGCCTTCTTGTTCGAGCACGAAAAGACGATCTGCGCCGTCTACTGCATGGTAGATTCCGACGGGACGGTTGAACGAAAGATTGGGGAAAGCTACTTCGACCTCAAACTTGAATTCTTGCGGAGGCGCAGGCTGATTCGTCACCCATATTAACGCAAGCGCGCTACCAATAACTGCTATGACAAAAATTGATACCAGAATAGGCTCTTTGTACTTCATTACGGAAATCATCCATCAATTTTGTTTCTACAGCCAGTTTGCGGGGGCATCTCTATAGGTCTAAAGTTTAGGTGAACTCGCTATCTTTCGAGGGAGTTCCTTGCTTATCTCTCCTATTATGAAATTGGCGAAGTCTTCTAAGGAAACACGTCTAGCACCTCGTTCGTGGGAGATTTGCATTTCCACGTTGTTTCCATGGAATACGAAGCGAAGCAAGTGATAATCGAATTTTAATGGCACACGTCTTCCCTCTTTTAAGGCATGGTAACGGATGACACAGAAAAAGTCGAGTGTCGACAATGCTTCTTTTGTAATGTTTTTTTGAAATTTTTTCAGTTCCTCTCCGGCTAAGTAATTGAAAGTGATGCCTTCAGCCACGCCGAACTCGAAACTAACCTCACATTTTGATGAGAAGAAAGGGGATAGAACGTTTAAGTCGCGTTTTTCTTGATTCAACCGATGAAAAACACGAAGAATAACCTTTTGCAACTTCTTTTCTGTGGATTGATGAGTAAACTTTAAAACATTATGGATCACTGTTGGAAAGTTTTCATAATGACCCAGCAACCTCGACCCTTCACTGCTAATTAGTCTGATCTCTTCATTTTTCTTATCCTTTCAAGATTTTCAAGCAACATAGAAAGAAGACCACTCAACTTCTTTAACTCATGAGGATCCGTTTCACTCTTAATCTTCTTCTCAATCTCCTGTATCTTCACGAGAACAGTAGACTCTAATGTACCGAGAAGCACAGGACTCGACGCCTCTGTCGGCGAAGTTCCTTCCTTTACAATAACCACGCGTTTTTTACATTTGGCACACCAGAGTTCTCTGCTCTTCAGTTTAAAGATTGGCGAAGAGCATGCGGGACAGGAAAACTGTGTGAGTGTGGCGCCTTGCCTGAGCAGGTCTGCCATGGATTGAATAGGTTCTGTGTCTTGAGGCAACTTTAAGTTCCATCCTAGTCGTAGATAAATGTCTCCTTGCTGCTAATTTATACCTTCCCTTTTCATGTTTGAAGGTTGGGTTTCGTAGAAACTTATTTGTGATAAGTATTCTGAATTCATCAAGCCTATATGTGTTTCATGAAAACTTACTGATGAGTGAAAAATGTTTACATCTGATGCTGGACTTAAAAGACCGAAAAAGCCAAAGAGACTCAAGCAAGACTTGAAGCGCATTTGACAAACCTCTCTTTCACTTTATTTTTTTTAGGAATCTTCCAAAAAATTATTTGTGAAGGCAATTGCTAAATGTCTAGAATGACAAAGTATAAACTAGCGCTTATATAATAATGAATGAAAAGATATCGTTCAACTGTTCTGTTCGGAGGCTTCTAATATGGTGCGTAAAAAAAAGTTGATGGAGTATGAGGAGAGAATAAAACAAGCGTTAACTATTCTTGGACAGATTTCTGAAGACACCACTACCCCTAGAAACATAAGGAGAGCTGCGAAAGAATCGATGGATGCCCTACAAGTAATGGAATACAGTCCAGCGGTGAGAGCGTCCAACGCCATATCCCATCTCGACGAAATTCTGCAGGACCCTAACATGCCGCCTTACACTAGGGTGAAACTTTGGAATGTTATGAGTTTGCTTGAAGCAATCAAGGATTAACGTAATTAAGGATTAAAGTCCCATGCTACATCATCATATCTGAATTCGCGGTTGACGGCTATTTTGTGAGCGACAAGCTTCTTACCTTTTTTTGTGAAATTTCCATTCTTGTTGACTGTGTTGATGCGTGTGTATTAGTGAGTATTAATCTGTATTTTGAATTCTGTATGTATATAAGACGGAATATGACTTATGTCATATTGTATGTAGAAGATGGGGTGAACAAAACCATGATAGAGATAAATGGAACAAGCATAATAATAGGCGCAACGGAAACTTTGATAATCTTCGGCCTATTCTTTGCTTATCTTGCTTTAAGATTAAGGTCTAAGGCGTAACACAAAAAAAATATTTACACAGTCCCTTGCGCTCCCTCTTTTTTTTATTCCTCAATAACGCACGAAATATAATCAAAAGAAGGAAGGAAAGGAGACGCGGCTACAATCCGCACAAGAGAGGATAGATCTCTTAGCGAAAGGAGAATGGATGTTTCTCCACGTCTCCCAACCATCCAACAAAACCTGTGAAAAGACGACTAACCATATAAACTTTTTTCTGTGTACACATATACCAAAAAAAGATGAGGATTAGTTTAATCGTTTCAGAAGCCCTTAAACATATATTGCACTTATGACATGTAGTTTTGGGACTTTGGAGGAACACTCCTTGCAGTTTGATGTGATAATCATTGGCGCAGGTCCAGCCGGCATATTTTCTGCTCTCGAACTGGCTGAGAATGCAAATCTAAATTTGCTTATGTTGGATAAGGGTCCTGACATTGGCAAGCGCAAGTGTCCAGCAAATCGGGGATTAGGTTGCATAAACTGTGATCCTTGCACGCTCTTGTCAGGTTGGGGAGGTGCCGGAGCGTTTAGTGATGGGAAGCTTACTTTGTCCACTGAGGTTGGAGGTTGGCTCAACCAATACTGCACTCAAGAAAAACTCGGTGAGCTCGTAGATTATGTGGACGGCGTTTATCGGAAGTTTGGAGCGCCCGAACACCTTTATGGAACTGACCTCGATAAGATTGAGGAGATTGAGCGGAGAGCTTCCTTTGCTGGGCTACAGTTGGTTTCTCAAAAGATTCGTCATTTAGGCACTGATAAATGTGCTGATGTGCTTCGCAGGATGCGTAGTCACTTGAAAGGTAAGGTTGAAGTTAAAACCAGAACTGAAGTGAAGGGGCTTCTAATAAAAAACCGTAAGGTTAAGGGCGTGGAAACCACTAAAGGCGAAAAAATTTATGGAGAATACGTTGTTGTAGCGCCAGGCAGAAGCGGAGCTGAATGGTTGAAGGTTGAGGCGCAGTCGTTGGGACTGAAGACGCTTAACAACCCTGTTGATGTTGGTGTCAGAGTTGAAGTTTTAGCACCAGTTTTGGAGGAGCTTGCAAGCGTTTTGTATGAACCCAAACTCATCTATTATTCTAAGTTATTTGACGATCAAGTGAGAACCTTTTGTGTTGCGCCTGAGGGCGAAGTTATCACAGAGTCATATGATGGTGTTTTGACAGTGAACGGTCAGAGCTACGCCGAGAGGAAGACTGGAAACACCAACTTTGCTGTTCTAGTTAGCACTTCTTTCACTGAACCGTTTAAAGAACCAATTGCCTACGGAAAATATCTCGCCCGACTCGCCAACCTTCTCAGTGGAGGCGTGATGATTCAAAGATTGGGAGACCTACAGGCTGGACGGCGGTCAACTGAAGAACGTCTCCAAAGAAGCGTGGTTGTTCCAACATTGAAGAATGCCACACCTGGCGATCTCAGTTTTGTTCTACCCTACCGATATTTGGCGGATATTCGTGAGATGCTTAAGGCATTGGATGAGCTTGCACCGGGAGTGAATTCGAAGCATACGTTGCTGTATGGTTTGGAGGTTAAGTTCTATTCGTCTAGGCTGCAACTGAGTGATTGTCTAGAAACGAAGTTTCGTAACTTGTTTACGATAGGCGACGGAGCTGGAGTGACTAGGGGACTTATTCAAGCCTCGGTTTCAGGGGTAATCGCTGCCAGAGAAATAGCAAAGAGAGAAAAACCACAAACTGATAGATTATTACAGTAGACTCCCATCCAAGTCGCTACGGCGTGTGCAACTGCCTTATTCACCACGTACTTTCTTGCGAAATCTTTCTCGGATCATATTATGGAATACGATGAAATCCTTTCCACCGGTCCTTCTCTTCAGCTCTTTTCCTAGATGGATGTCTCTTTCTAGTTGTACGGACAAAATCTACAGCGAAGTGTTTCATGGCACTTGCCTTTAAAACAGTGATAATTGCTTTTCGCCTGTCTCCGGTGACAATTAAAATGTCGCCGGGCTTTATTTCGAAAAGCTTCCTAGCTTCTTTAGGGATAACTATTTGCCCTCTTTCGCCGACTTTTACGGTGCCAAAAATATATTTTCCATTCGCTACTTCAGCCAAATCGGAAACCTCTACAGTATGAAAATTCGTTCCAAATCATACTTTTCATATTTACGGTGCTGTCAGAATCAGAAGAAAAACAACCTGATTCTTTCCAAAATACCCCTAATGCAAGAGCAACAGATTTCACGTGCTTTTTTGGCGCTTGCTAACCAGTAAAGCTAATCTTATACTGACGTTTCCATTTTTATAGTGGGAGGAGAAGGCTATGCCAACAAAAAAGAAAAGTTGGACGGAGAAACTGGCAGACAGTAAAGGTCTGCCGAAAGTAGAAAAAATCACTGAAAAAATGAGTAAAAAATGGGGCACGGGCACAATAGTTATCCCCGCACCAACCGAAGTAGACGCTATGATGAAAAAAGTACCCAAAGGCAAATTGGTTACTATTAATGAAATTCGTGAAGCTCTAGCGAAAAAACACAACGCAACAATTGGCTGCCCTATGACGACTGGAATTTTTGCTTGGATTGCCGCTAATGCTGCTGAAGAACAAAGACAACAAGGTAAAAAAGATATTACCCCTTACTGGCGCACTTTGAAAACTGGCGGAGTCATAAACACGAAGTATCCAGGCGGAGTTGAAGGGCAGAAGAAACTTTTAGAAAAAGAGGGGCATCAAATAATTCAAAAAGGCAAAAAACACGTTGTTGCTGACTACACAAAATCATTGATGAAACTTTAAGCTCTTAGCAAACGTGCAAAATGCATGCATATTAAGGGATTTTTAAATTTTCCCTTCACAAAAATGGAATCCACCACCAACCTGAATTCGATATAGCAGTTAAGAAGCATCCAAACTTTGACACTGCCGTCTTGATTGCCATGTTCATTTCAAGAAGATATAAAGATAGAAAAGCGGTGATTGTAACAAGAATTAACCGTTAAAGCCAAAATTAATAACGAAAACTTCGCTCCTAAAGAATAATGTGGAAATTTTTATGCTGATATTTCTATTCCTGGTATTTTCACTTTCTCATATACTATGTCTGAAATTTTCATCATAACACTGATCCAGATGAGGTAAATTATTGCTACAAAAGCATATACTTCTAGGTGTCTAAAGGAAAGACCAGCTATGCTTTTGCCGACGGCTGTGAGATCTTTCACTCCGATTACTAGTAAAGCTGCTGTGCTTTTTGTTAGAGAACTGAATTCGTTACCCCATGCCGGTATTACCAATCTCAAGGCTTGGGGAAGAATCACATAGACAATTGTTTGAGTCTTTGAGAGTCCGATTGAAAGACCAGCAGTCATTTGATCCTCATAAACTGCTTCCATTGCTCCCTTTATGTAGCCTTTTTGGTAGGCTGCACTGTTTAGACTAAAAACTAGGAGACCTACCGTGAAAGGGTCTATTATCGTGGCGAGCATGTTGGGAATGGTAAAATAGAATATGAAGAGTTGAATGATGATGGGGCTACCTCTGAAGAATTCTACGTAAAATCTAATTATAGTTGAACTGGTTCTTCCTCCGTATAAATCGCCTATTGCCAAAAGAATCCCAAGGGCAAGCCCTATCAATGCTCCAAAAACTGTAAACTCAACTGTTAGAATAAACCCATCAAGGAATCGGGGGAAATATTTGATTAAGAATTCCATTTCATTCCCTTTTTGTTCGCTTAATCAATCGCGCCATGAACTTTTTCGCTCTTTCACTTCTGGGATTTGTGAAGAAGAGTTCTGGAGGTCCTGTCTCGACTATTGTGCCTTTGTCAAAAAACATCATTTCGTTTGCAACTTCTCGGGCGAATGGCATCTCGTGACTAACTATAAGCATTGTTGTTCCCTTTTTTGCTAAGTCTCTCAAGGTGTCTATAACTTCTCCAATTAATTCTGGGTCAAGCGCCGATGTTGGTTCATCAAGTAGTATAATATCCGGTTTCCTTGATAATGCTCTAGCTATCCCCACTCTTTGCTGTTGTCCTCCAGACAGTTGAGCCGGATAGTGATGTGCCCACTCTTCCATTTTCACTTCTCTGAGAGCCTCCATGGCCATTTTTCTGGCTTTTTTCTTGGGCATTTTCAGTACACGTCTTAGTCCTAACTCTACATTGCCAGACGCATTCAAATGGCGAAAAAGCCAGATGTGCTGGAATACGAAACCTATTCTGGCTCTTGCCTTGTTTAGGTCTACGCCGGGTCTTGTTAAGCATTCTCCCCTAAGGAATACATCTCCTTTAGTAGGCGTTGTTAGCATTGCTAAACATCTTAAAAGTGTACTTTTCCCTGAGCCGCTAGGTCCAAATACAAGCTTTATTTCACCTTCTCCAATTTTTAAGGAAACATCCTTTGCAGCAGTTATTTTCCCGTAGATTTTCCAAAGATTTCTACATTCCATTACTGTGTCTGTCATTTTTCTCCCTACAGTCCCAACTGCTTCTTTTTCCTGCTTCCCCACGTGTCTAACCACGTTGCTATTGGAAAGGTAAGTAACACGTAAAGAAAGGCGGCTGCGAGGAAAGGGGTAAGTGTATCCCCGGTTGCTTTTCTAATTCTGTCAGTCATCTCCATCATTTCAAGGACACCAATAATAAAGGCATATGACGAGTCTTTGACGAGAAGGGCGTATTCGCTACCTAAACCTGGAGTGGAGAAAATAAAGACTTGAGGTATCATAACATGAATTATTGACTGCACCTTTGTAAGCCCAAGAGAACTAGCCGCCACCATTTGTTCTTCTCCTATACCTCTTATAGCTCCTCTAAATATCTGGGATTGGTTGGCTGCACTTCTCAGTCCTAAAACGAAAATTACCGTGAAAAGTGCGTTTTTGAATGGATAGCGAAGGATAAATCCAACACCAAAGAAGAACAGAAGCATCATCACCAGTTCCGGGATCCCTCTAAAAACCTTCTCGTATATGTCGACAAGAATCTGAAAGGGTTTGCTTCCATAAGCTCTTATAAAGGCTAAGGGAAGCCCTGTAGCTAATCCTAATAAAAAGGAAAGGACGGAAATAGATAGGGTTGTGGAGATTCCTCCTAGCATGAGGAGTAGCTGCTGAACCACATCCAATGTACATCACATTGGTGTGTGACTAGCTCTTCCACTTTTGTTTCAGTACGTCTAGTTGGCCTGTAGCAATTATTTCTGCAAGTGCGCCATTTATTTTCGCAACGAGTACGTCAGCTTCTTTATTGGCCACAAAAGCCACTGGATAATAGGGTCTCCTATAGATAACGACGATTGCTGGTTCTCCTGCCTGTTCTGCTTCAAGTATCCAGTTAGACGTTATTGGAGTTTCTGCATAGACGCAGTCGATTGCACCTCTTTTCATGTCGTCAAGTGCGAGCAGGAAATCCTCGTAGGTTCTTAAAGCGCTCGAAGCCACTTCAGTCAATTCTTCTTCTTGAGTTGTGCCTACTTGTGTTCCGCATTTTAGAACGGGAGCGAAATCTGTTAGATTTGCCAAAGACGTTAGCTCAGTAATTCCCAACGCGTTAGCTCTGCTTTCAAGCATTATCACTTGTCCTTCTGTTATGCTGTGGGGCATTGTAAAATCTACTACTTCCAACCTAACTGCGGTAACTGAGAACCCGCTTACTCCCAAATCTATGTCCTTTGCTTGAACAGCGGGGATTATAGCGTCGAAGCCCATGTCACTCCACTCAACAGTAAGATTTAGTTCATCTGCAATCATTTCCATTAATTCAATCTCGAAGCCAATGATGTTGCCTTGCGCATCCGTAAATTCATAAGGAGGCCAGCCTGGTTCAGTTCCGACTATTATAGTGCCTGTTTCCGTAACACGCGCCCAAACAGGGTCTTCTTCTCCGGCTGGTGGAAATACAAGTGGGCTCCCGTATAATCCCACTACGAATGCTACGACCGCTATTACTACCAATCCTGCAGCCATAACGGATTTTGAAACTGCCATATTTTTCCCTCAACCATAAGTTTCTACCGTTTCCCTATTTAAAACTTAGGCGACAGTTGTCGAGACAATGCTCGCGCAGAAGATTGCTCAGGTAATCTTAAATTTGTAAGTTGGTGGGGCTGGGAAGATTTGAACTCCCGTCCCGAGCGTCCGAGGCTCAGAGCCTAGACCAAGCTAGCCGACAGCCCCTCCACTAAAACATGTCTTGCAACATGCTTTACATAAG
>CAYFTS010000076.1:0-11432 GCA_964346135.1 uncultured Candidatus Bathyarchaeia archaeon
TGCTTAATTCTGGGGTTTAATGCGTCTGATATGTTGGTTCCAGTAACCGTGTCTATATGACCGTTAAACACAAGAGTTTTCGGGCCATGTCCTCTAATTCTAGCAATAAGATCTCACCATCCACTTTCAACCATTTGCTTTCAACCTCAAAACCGTACCCACTCATTTTCTTTTCCAGAAACTCAATGATTTGGGTTTCAGCAGGTTCATTGTCTGCCTTAACGTTGGGATTTACGCTAGGAATCCTTACTAAATCAAATAGGAGTTGTTCAAGCTCCGCGTCATTAACTTTGGATGCAACTCCACTGAGTTTAGGGACCACCATGACTCCCCAAACCATAACCAACATTATCGCTTATAAAAAAGTGGTTTAATGCGTCCGCATAAAAACGCCTAAAATGATGATTTTTAACGCCTTTTTTTGGACACGTTCTCAGTTAAGCCTCCGTAACGTTATTATCCTGCAAGCCAGTTTAAGAGAAAACGGCAGGATTTGCGTTGTCACAAGTCATCAAAGAGGGAGACAGTGTTCTACTCTACCTAAATAGGAAAAGAACATATCTGGTTAAGGTGGAGAAGGAAAAAAGCTTCCACACTCATAAGGGATTCATTCAACTAGGCGAGTTAATTGGTGAAGAATACGGAACTCGAACAGCAAGTAGCATGGGAGTTGAGTTTGTGGCGCTCAAACCCACCCTGCGAGACCTTGTGTTCAAAATGTTGAGAAAGACACAGATAACCTATCCAAAGGATATTGCGTTGATTATTATGTTCAGCGGAGTCGGTCCTGGCAGTCGAGTGGTGGAGGCGGGAACTGGAACTGGAGCACTCACTAATGCACTTGCCTTTTACGTTAAGCCGACAGGGCACGTTTACAGTTACGAAGTTCGAAGTGAATTCATTGACACAGCGCTTAAGAATTTGGAGAGGGCTGGAGTGTCGGACTATGTGGATGTTAAAAACCAAGATGTTATAGAAGGCATTGATGAAAGAGAGGTGGACGCGCTGGTTCTGGACCTGGCAACCCCCTGGCTTGTTGTGCCTAATGCCTACTCGGCGCTAAAGGGAAGCGGAGTCTTGGTAAGTTTCAGCCCCACAATTGATCAAGTTGTGAAAACAGTTGAAGCCATGAAGGAAAACGAATTCGTAGACGTTCAAACTGTTGAGTGTATCATGCGGAGAATGCAGGTGGAAAGAGGAAAAACTCGACCTGAAACCTTGATGACTGGACACACTGGTTACATCACGTTTGCGCGTAAAGCCCTTAAGCAATGAAAGTTTTGCAGGATATAAAAAAATAGGGGAATTTTATTTCTTCACTGGTTCGATTTCGGTTTTTCTCAATGTTCCCAACTGTTTGATTATGTATCCTATGCCGAATAACACTACGGCAAAGCCTAGCAGTATAGAGGTCGTTGAGAACGAAGACGCCAAGCTTGCCGAAGCTTCATAGTTGCTTATTCTAGCCTCTATCTCTCTAGTAAAGAGGTCGTCAAGTTTCGGGCCTAAGGTTTCTTCCGCTGAATATGCACTATTATATAGAATTAAGGCGGCATTGTAATGAGCCTTCGCACCAACAAAGTCTCCTCGCTGATATAATGCGTCGCCGTTACTCGTTTCGTTCTCCGCTTTATACACCGTTAACTTTGCTACAGTGCTATTGAAATCTAGATTGCTGAAGGGACGATTTGTTTGGATTCGTGAAATCGTCTGCTTTAGCTCCCAAGCTTCAGCCTGATTCGTTGAGTACACGACAAAATACGGAGCGAATAGCTGCGCGCGCGTCCGTTCCCAAGTGCCAACAATTTTGGTGGGTCCAGTTGTAGAATTAATATGTTCTACGTAGATTGTATAATCATGTGCCCATTCGCTAGTTACGGCTTCAGTCGCACTGGCTGTGAAGCTAACTGTGAAAGTCTTTGTGTCTAGCCACCCTACTTGTTCTATTGTTGACAAAGTCTTGTTTTTGTTTTGCTCCCAATCAAAGCTTATTATTACTTTTGAAACGTTCAAACCGTTTGGATACACATCATTCTCTACCGGTACAAGAAGGCTGACAGTTGAGTCGTGCTCGTATACTACTTGCCCATCCTTCTGTAGGTAGGGCTGAAGCCAGGTGATCCCTCCTATGGTTGCTTGAGTTGGGCTAATTGTTAACATCGAAATCAAAGTAGCAAATAGAAAGCTACACAACAGCATAGAGATTTTTCTCATTTTTCATTCCCCTTTCAAGACGCCTCCAATTATGCGATGTAACTATATAAAACGTTTTAGGAGTGGAAGAAAGGTCTGACCGCTAAACTACTCGTTTTCTGACGTATATGAAGACACCTAATGCGAAAACAAAACTAAAAGCTAACATTAGTCCACCGTTCAGTAAGGTTAATTTAAGAGTTGCTGTGCTCTCACCGTTCAAAGTTTCAGAAAACTGGGGCACTCTTGAGCGCTCGCCCACAAGCACAGAGTCTTTTGAGTATATCGCGCTGGGAAGCAGTTGCAGCGGAACAACCATTACCACAACGCCCAACAAAACCGCCGTTGCCATGTAAGCCAAGGTTTTTTTCATAGACTCACAGTCCTCATATTATTGAAGGGTTATAACAAGCTTTTAAGTCTACGTTTTAGAACAGCACAAATGCTAGTCTTTCGCTACAACAGTTTTGTGAAGAATCAAAAGCAAGATGGAGAGTATTTATGTAAAAGTGCGTTATGCTATTTTTAGTTGAGCTCGATGAACAAAACAGCGTGCAGAGAAATCATCGAACACCTAATGACGATTTCCAATCCAGCTAAAGAAGACACAAACCTAATCAAACTGCGAGTCGCCAGCAAATACAAGCTGAAAAAAGTTCCCCCAGACTCTGAACTGATACGCTACCTTAAACCAGACGAAAAAACCAAACTTCTCCCAATCCTTCGTAGAAAGGCTGTTCGTACCATTTCCGGAGTCACAATAGTCGCAGTGATGACCAAGCCTTGGCCTTGCCCCCAAAAGTCGCCGTGCGCTTACTGTCCTGGCGGTCCACCCTACGGGGTCCCCCAGAGCTATACAGGACACGAACCAGCAGCCATGAGAGGAATACAAAACAGATTCAACCCGCATAGGCAAGTGAGAAAACGTGTTGAACAAATGAAAGCAATTGGTCACACCGTGGATAAGGTGGAACTCGTAGTGATGGGGGGAACATTCCCAGCTATGCCTCTGAACTATCAAAAACGCTTCATTCAACGATGCTTAGATGCAGTCACCGAAAAGAAATCCAGTTCGTTAGAAGAAGCTAGAAAAAGTGCGGAAAAGAGTCAAATTCGCAACGTCGGCATCACGGTGGAGACGCGTCCAGACTGGGCTAAAGAAGAACACGTTGACCACATGTTATCTATGGGCGTAACCCGCGTAGAGCTAGGCGTACAAAACATCTACAACGACATTTATGAGCTGGTTGGTCGCGGACACAGCGTTCATGATGTAGTTGAAGCCACCCGCATACTAAAGGATGCTGGACTGAAGGTGACGTATCATCTTATGCCTGGGTTACCTGGCTCAAACTTTCAACGCGATTTAAAGGCGTTCCATACGATTTTTAAGGATTCCAGTTTTAAGCCAGACATGATTAAGATTTATCCCTGTCTAGTTCTTAAGGGAACGAAAGCTTACGAGTGGTGGAGACGAGGAGAATATCAACCGTACACTACTGAGGAGGCGGCTGAACTTGTTCTGGAGATGAAGAAGTTTGTTCCTCGCTGGGTTCGAATCATGAGAGTTCAAAGAGACATCCCAGCGTTTCTAATTGAAGCTGGAGTGAACAGAGGCAACCTTCGACAGATAGTCTTAAGGAAACTTAAGGAACAGAATATGAGATGCGAATGTATTCGATGTCGTGAAGTTGGACATCGATGGCTAAAAGACAAGGTGAAACCTAATCCAGACAACGTTCAGGTGTTGGTTAACAGGGAGAAAGCATCAGATGGAGAAGACATTTTCATTTCAAGTGAAGACCCGATTAATGAAGTTCTCATCGGTTATCTTAGGTTACGTATTCCATCCGACAAGGCACACAGACCTGAAATCCCGTTTGAAACAGCTTCAATAGTACGTGAACTTCACGTTTACGGCCCATTGGTTCCCGTTGGAAAACACATGGCGAAAGCATGGCAACATAAAGGCTACGGCGAGATTCTTTTGTCTACAGCCGAACGAATATCGAAGGAAGACTATGATAAGAGAAAAGTCGTGGTTACGAGTGCGCTTGGAACAAAACCATACTACAAACGGTTTGGTTATGATTATGATGGCCCATATGTTTCTAAATCCGTATGACACTGAAAAGAAGTCTATGCAACCACTGATTAATGGCCGAAGTCGGCGTAGTCTATGATTCGTCTATAAAGAGTTATGTCGTAAGGGGTAAAAATTCCGATTACTTTGTCATTTTTGACAACCGGAACACGTTTTATGCTGTATTTAGCCATTAGCTTAGCTGCTTCAAGAACTGAATCGTCAGGAGAACAAGTTATTGGGGATGCAGTCATGAATTCCCTCACTTTCACTTTATTTGGATCTAAGCCTTTAGCTATGACTTTTGTTAATAAATCCCATCCAGTGACGATTCCGATGGGTTTACTGTTTTCTGTGACTGGAAAACCTTCTATTTTATGTTTCACTATGAGTCTAGCCACTTTAAGGGCTGTCATATCTACATCTATCTTAACCACTTTCTTGGTCATTATGGCGCCTACTTTTGCCGAAAGATAATTTTCTTTTAACATTTTTAGCTCCAGCTTATGTGCAAAGTGAGGAATTTAAGCCTTTTCTTCAATTATTAACTATTATCCTGTTAATCAACAAAATGCTATTAAATCACATTTAGTGAAAACGGAAGTGAATGCGCATGCATAGTCATTAAAACTTAAACTGCTACTACGAACATATACATAGCTAATGAAGGTGAAAGCTATGGCTACGGCAAACTTGCAGGTAGTAGAAAAAAGAACTGTTTCGGTGGATAAATACATCAACGAATTAACACGGCCTTTCAAGGAGAAGTTTTTAGAAAGAAAACAAACTTACCAACTGAATGAAAAAGCAGTTCAGAAGTTAAAAAGCTACGTGAAAGATGTAGTAATTGTGGTTTTCTCAGCTGAATGGTGTAAAGATTGTGCTGCAAACGTGCCTGTTTTAGCTTTAATTGCCGAAAAAACCGGCATGAAGGTGAGGGTTTTTGGAGGCCTCAAAACAAACCCATTAAACCCTAAAGAAGAATGGAAAATCCCTCCATCTCCGCCAGAAGTAAAAACCTTCAACGTTAAGAGAACTCCCCACATAATCATATTTGACAAGCAAGCAAAACAGCTTGGAACAATCATTGAAAACCCAAGACCTGAAAATACTCTCGAAGAAGAAATACTTCATGTAATTCAGCAAGCATAAGCACGCTGGATGCGCGTGTTAGCAGACATACGTGTTTGGATTATAAGTAAAATATACGTGCATAACTCTAATAGTAAAAAGGAAGAAATATTGTTCTATATTCTAAAAATGCTGGAGAGATAAGGTTTGAGTGGTGAGTTCCTAGGATATAGAGGCAAGGCGTTACAAGTTCTGAAGAAGGCTGGTGCCGAGATCGGCGACATAATCAGAATTACTAAAGACGCAGAAACTTACGAGGGCATACTCATTCCTCGATCGGGATATAGTGATGAGAAACATGTTGTAATAAAGATGAAAACCGGCTACAATGTTGGAGTTCACCTAACTCCAAATACGCGGATTAAAAAAATTGGGGTAGGAGCTAAACCTACTTTCACGCCACCCCCACTCCCCAAACAAAAACCTGGTTTACCCAAAGTGACCATCATAAGCACTGGAGGCACTATCGCCAGTCGAGTAGACTATCGCACGGGGGGAGTGCGTTCAGCATTATCAGCAAGTGACCTCTACAGCGTCGTTCCAGAGCTTTCACAAATTGCAGCAATAGATGCTCAGATTCTATTCAGTCTCTACAGCGAAAACATCACTGCAAAACATTGGTCAGAGACGGCTAAAACAGTTGCAAAACATATTCAAAAAGGCGTAGCAGGAGTGGTGATTGCTCATGGAACTGACACTATGGCCTATACAGCCGCAGCATTAAGTTTCGCGTTGCAAAATTTACCAGTACCCGTGATATTGGTGGGTTCTCAGCGGTCTGCTGACCGCCCCAGTTCTGATGCTGCAACCAACTTGATAGGAGCGGTTAAGGCGGCTGCGCGGGCTCCGTTCGCTGAGGTCGTCCTTGCGATGCACCAAACGGTGTCAGACAAGTCTATAGTGTTTCATCGGGGAACCAAAGTTAGAAAATGTCACACAAGCCGACGGGACACTTTCCAGTCAATAAACACTTCACCGCTTGCTAAGATGAAAAATGAAAGAATCACTATGATATTGGAGAATTATTGTCAACGTGACCTTTCACGAAAACTGATCTTGAAACCAGATTTTGACGAAAAAGTGGCGCTTGTAAAATTCTACACAGGTTTAAACCCTGAAATCATCGAGTGGTACGTTAACAAAGGTTATAGGGGCATAATCCTTGAGGGAACTGGACTGGGCCACATCAGCAACTATTGTTTTTCAACGATTCGAAAAGCCATTGAAAAAGATGCTGTTGTCGCCATGACCTCTCAGTGTCTTTGGGGACGTTTGAACATGAACGTTTACGACACGGGTAGAGACTTACTGGTTATGGGAGTGATTCCGCTTGGAGATATGCTTCCTGAAACCGCTCTAGTGAAATTGATGTGGGTTTTAGGGCAAACAAAAGATGTTGAAGAGGCAAAATCTCTTCTCACCACCAACATAGCGCATGAAATTTCGCTGAGAACAGTCCCAGAAGAAGAGGAGTAAACAAGCAAATGAACATCAATTACTCCAAAGTCGGACTGAAAACTGGACTTGAAGTACATCAGCAACTGGATACAGAGACTAAACTCTTCTGTTCCTGCAAACCCCAACTCTTCAAAGAAGAACCAGAAGTCACGTTTCTGAGGAGACTGAGACCCACTCAAAGCGAGTTGGGACAAATCGACCCAGCAGCTTATTTTGAGTTTCAGAAAGGCGTAAAAATACAGTATGAAGCCAACAGAAAAACCTCCTGTCTCGTAGAGATGGATGAGGAACCTCCGCACGATCTTGATCGAGAAGCGGTGGAAACTGCTCTTACAGTTGCTCTAATGATGAACGCGAAGCCGGTGGATGAGATACATGTTATGCGTAAAACGGTTATAGATGGGTCGAACACGACGGGTTTCCAGCGGACATGTGTTATTGCTCTTAATGGAGAGATGTCGATTGAGGGAAAGAAAGTTCCCATTCAACATGTAAGCTTGGAGGAAGATGCTGCAAGAAAGATGGGAGAAAAAGGCTCCACCATTCAATATCGCATTGACCGCCTAGGAATTCCACTAATTGAGGTAACCACAGCGCCTGTCATCTACTCTCCCCAAGAGGCAAAAAAAACTGCTCTAGCCATCGGAAGAATTTTGAGGGCTACACGAAAGGTTAAGCGAGGTTTAGGAACTATTCGTCAAGACTTGAACATTTCCATACGAGACGGCGCCTTAATTGAGATTAAAGGTGTTCAGCAGCTTGAACTTGTTTCTGAAGTAGTGGAGTACGAGGTTCAGCGTCAACTAGGACTCCTCAAAATACGGGATGAGTTGAAAAAGCGAAGGGTAAATGAGGAGAATATTAAAGACGAAATCATCGACGTTACCTCCGTATTCAACCAGACAAAATGTAAAGTTATCAAAAAAGCACTTAGCCGAAAACAACGAGTCATGGCGGTCAACCTACCTCAGTTTGCTGGGTTACTTAAGATGGAGCTAGCACCAAGCATGAGACTTGGAAGCGAAATGGCAGACATCGCTCGATTCTGGGGAAGAGTAGGCGGCATTTTCCACACAGACGAACTTCCAGCCTACGGAATAACCACCAAAGAAATAGATGACCTCAAAAAGCTTGTGAAGGCGAAACCACAAGACGCTGTTGTGTTTGTTGCAAATGCCGTGGAAAACGCAACTGACGCGCTGAAAGCTATAACGCAGAGGGCAAAAAAGGTTTTAGAAGGTGTTCCAGAAGAAACACGTGCGGCAAACCCTGATGGAACCACCCGATACATGCGTCCTAGACCAGGAGCTGCCAGAATGTATCCGGAAACCGATGTTCCTCCCATCCAGTTGAGTGAAGAATACGTGAAGAAACTGCGTATTTGCCTTCCTGAGTTGCCTGAGCAGAAGGTGAAGCGTTTAACAAAAGAGTACGGTTTGAACACGAAGTTGGTAAAACAGATTCTTAATTCAGAATACGTTGACTTGTTTGAGAGAGTGGCTAAAGAAACCAAAGTTTCTCCTACTGTCATAGCGGTTGCGTTAACGGAAACCATGAAAGCGTTAAGACGAGATGGAATCGAAGTGGAAAAGGTTACTGATGAGCAGTTGAGAGAACTTTTTGGGTTTGTAGATTCTGGAGAAACCGTCAAGGAGGCAATACCAGACATAATCACGTGGCTGTCGAAACATGAAGACGCAACAGTGGAGGAAGCTGTTGAAAGTTTGGGTTTGGCGATGATTTCACAAGAGAAACTGGAAAAAATAATAGATGATTTAATGAGAGAAAACAAGAGCTTGATAGCGGAGAGAAAAGAGGGCGCCTTTGGACCTCTCATGGGCATGGTTATGAAGAAAGTTCGGGGACGAGTGAAAGCTGAGTTGGTTAGCGAGATTCTGAAGAGAAAATTGAAAGAATTTGTTTAAACGGCTTTAAACATTACTTAAAAATCAATAACGTGTAAAGTTTATATCCTAATCTGGATACTTGAGGTTTCATGAATTTATGGCGAGACATTCCACCAGGAGACAAGCCTCCTGACCTACTTAACGTGGTTATTGAAGTTGTGGGCAGGTCGAGAGACAAATCTGAATACAACTTGAAATGGGAAGCATTTGTGCTGGATCGAGTGCTTCATTCATCAGTTGTCTTTCCAGTAGAATATGGTTTCATTCCACAAACATGGTTTAACGACAATGACCCACTGGACATTATGATTTTAAGTTATGAACCCACAGAAGTTGGCTGTATAATTAAAGTGAGACCAGTTGGCGCGTTAATTATGGAAGATGACGAAGGAGAAGATCCTAAAATATTGTCTGTGCCCGTGAGTGATCCAAGATTTAACGGATCCCATGATATCATTGATATTCATCCACATCTCCTAAGCGAAATTCAAGAGTTTTTTGAAGTTTACAAGAGATTAGAACCAAAAAAGTGGGTTAAATTCAAGTCGTGGAAAAAGGCTGCAGAAGCTAAAAAGATCATTAACTATGCGATTAATATGTTTAAAGAGAAGAAGTTTTGACAAAATTCTAAAAGGGACTCATGTTATATTCAAAGTGCGGAGAAAATAATGGAATGCCATTTTCGTTTCGTGTTAAGTTTGATCAACATGAAATAGAGATTAGCGGAACTCGTGAGGAAGTGGTGAAAACCATTGAAGAGCTTCCGCGTCTGATTGCTAGCGTTTCTAAAGCATTTGATATTGTTAATATAAAAGTAAACGCTTCTAAATCCACTGTTTCTACAACATATCCTGCTATTTCATCTTCTGCGAACTGTAGCGAGGCAGTTTTGAAACTTCTTGAGGCGAATTGGGGAAAACAACAACCTCGAACTCTACCTGAATTAGTTGAAGCCATGAAAACTAACGCATTACATTATCCGTCCACCACTCTTTCTGGAGTGCTTGTTTGGTTGGTCAAGAAAGGCAAAGTTAAACGATGGAAAACAGATAAAGGCTACGTGTATGCTTTAACTGAAAAGGAGACATGAGGATGAGAAAGATTCAAGCGAAAATCAAAACTCCCTTCGGCGAGATAATTGTAGAAGGAGAAAACGCCCAAGAAATCATTGAAACCCTTAACTCTCTGCCCCCTCAATTCATGAACAAAATAGACAATTTGGTCTCCACAAAACTGACTTCACCGATGAAAACGCAACTCGAAGGAATCATTGAACTCACAACGCAGGGACCGGTCATAACCACAAGAGAGAAACTTACCCATTACGAAGCCATCGGACTAATTTTGTATGCTTCTGAAGAAAAAATCAGCACCGCCACTCAAATCAGTCAACTGCTTAGTTCGAGTGGAATTAAGTCCATGGTGCCAGCGCGTCTCAACGAAATGACCAAACGGGGGTTAGTGTTTAAACCAGACCCGGCCAAGCCAGAGTTCAAGTTAACCACGCAAGGTGAAAGGTGGATAGAGGAAGAGTTGTTGGTTAGGCTTCGAGGGCAATGAGTTGAGTGAAGAGAAGATAACTGTTAACATCAAATATAGAGATGTTGAACAAACGTTTGTTGGTAATGTAAATGATGTCTGGGTAGTTGTGAACAAATTCTTCAGTCAGACGATTCCTTCTTTTGATGTAGCACAAAAGGTATTGCTTACACCCGATCTGCCAAAGCTCATCGAAGGCTTTAAGGATGTAATTGCCCTTGCCACTGAAGGTCCAGAACTCCTAATTTCTAAACGAAGGCTAACGGACAGCGAAATCATTCAGCTTTATCTACTGGCAGCTTACATGGGCCACAAACTAGGACATCTAAGTAGAGACTCAATGTCCAAGGAGGAGCTGCAAACTCGGCTTGGAAAAACTTCAAAAATAACGAGTACGCGGCTTGGCGAGCTCTGTCGAGAAGGAGTGGCAATCAAAACTGAGGAAGGCAATTATAAAATAACAACCATCGGAATTAAACGACTTCAAGATGAAACGTTGCCGAAAATTCGAGAAAAAATTTAGAGGCTAAATGTTTGGTGGAGGTCTCTTCTGAGCGTATCGGTAACGGCGCGGTCGTCCTTCTCTAGTTAATAATCCATCTTTAACCAAATCGATAAGTGCATGGGCTACTGCAGTGCGGTCGTAATGGTAGCCTCGGCGTGCCATTTCGCCGTGCACTTCTCCAAGTCCTTTGGAAGATGCGAACCATCCCTCTGACCAGAGTTTTTGTATGAGTCCCTTGCAAGTTTCAGCTCTTGCAGGAGGCAAGCCTCGCCTAGATGTAATCATTGGCTCACTGGCGTATTCTTTGATTGTTGACAGAATTTTTTTAACGGTTTCTTCCAGTTGGTCTTCTTTGCATTCGATTTCGAATTCCATGTCTCCGACTTTCATTTTTAGGCGTATTGTGGGTTTTGGTTCTTCTGTCATTGGTCTCCCTTATTGTTTATTGTATTGAACATGTTGTTCATGCACAACATTTAAATACCAAATGCCTCCCCTAAATTGTAAATTGGTGAATATTGTTGATTGAACAATTACATTATACAACAACACCAAAATATAATTTTCCTCAACCCCTCGAAGACCTACAACTCCCCCAAAGATTCATCGAACTAAG
>CAYFTS010000077.1:0-15848 GCA_964346135.1 uncultured Candidatus Bathyarchaeia archaeon
TTTTCTTCTGCAAATTTAGCTGTAGAAAGGGTTTAATTAAAACTTTACATGTATATTACATCGAGGACGACAGTCTTGACAACAGTAAAAACAAACGTAGTCATAGCTGTTTCTGGAAAAGGCGGGGTAGGCAAAACCACAATAACAGCTTTGATGGTTAAGCTTTTGAGCGAGGCGAAGCAACGAAGCATCTTGGTGATTGACGCTAACCCTGACTCGAATCTTCCTGAAGTGTTGGGTATGTCGGTCACTAAAACTGTGGGAATGGTGACTGGAGATTTGAAGAGGGCTATAGAAAAGTCAGAAATTCCACCTGGAGTAACTAAGGAAAGCATCCTCGAGTCTCACATATTTGAGATTCTAAAGGAAGCACCTAGCTTCGATCTTCTCGTTATGGGGAGAGGCGAAGGCGAAGGATGCTACTGTCCAGTAAACACTTTTCTCACTCGCATCATTGATACGCTCTCTAAAAACTACGATCTAACAATCATGGATATGGCGGCGGGGCTAGAACATCTGAGTGGAAGAACTGATCGAGACGTTGACATCATGATAATTGTCACAGACCCCAGCTTCATGGGACTGCGGACTGCCCAAAGAATTAAGGAACTCGCTAAGGAGGTACATATCGACTTTAAAAAGATGTACCTCATCGGGAACAGGTTCACCGCTGAGATGGAAGAGACGTTGAAAAATGAAGCAAAAAAGATGGACATCGAACTTGCGGGAATTGTTCCTCATGACCAGGACATTTTTGAATATAATCATACTGGAAAGTCCTTACTCACCCTTTCACAAGGAAGCACTGCTCTACATTCTTTGAGGCACATATTGGAGCGAATGGAACTTATGCCTTAATGAGGGTTTAATTTCGTCAATGAATAGGGAGAAAAAGCCGAGAGTCACTTAAATGACATTGTATGGTATATGAATGGTGATGGAGCTATGGGGAAAATTTCTCAATTAGTTGTTAAAGGCGACTTGCTTCCTGAAGTTTGGGAAGCAAGCATCATAAACTTATGGAATGAAGGGATAGATTCCGTTAAAGAGAGTTATAAGGCTGAAGAAGAAAAAGACGTGATCAAAGAAGCTTCTATGTTAATGGTTGTTAGAACGCCGTTAAAACAGCCTATGATTCATATGGGTTACGAAGGTGTGATGAGTTTAGATGTATATGTTGATGATGTTATCAAAGGAACTAAAGACTACTTGATAGGTTCTGGATATGACTATACTTATCACAAACAGCTTTTTGAATTTGAAATCGGACAAACACAAATAGACCAGATTGAACAAATAATCAAAAGACTAAAAAAAGCATCTTTTTCTAACAGGGCACAAGCCATAACATGGATGCCCTGGAAACATCATGACATAGACGGTCCACCTTGTTTACAAAGAATTTGGTGCAAAGTGATAGACGGAGAATTGGAAATGCACACACATTGGAGAAGTAGAGACGCTTATCACGCAGCATTTGCTAACATGTTTGCGTTCACACATCTACAGAAAATGATTGCAGATAAACTAAGAGTTAAAATTGGCCAATATGTTGACCATTCTGATAGTTACCACATTTACGGACAACATTTTGATTCCGTAAAGAAATTTCTCAAGGCTATAGAAACGATAAAAGATAAAAAAACAAGATGGGTGAACAAAACATTTCTTAACCGTTATGTTCGAGATGAAACTTGATGATTACGGTTTTATATATGCGTGTAGATGCGTTCACTGCTGTATCGACCGCTCTCCATCTCCTTATCAATCTCACGCAACAACAAAATTCGATGAAAAGTAGGTGGATGAGTACTAAACCATGCATTGATAGTGGTCCACGTAGACTTCGCTTCCCTCTCCATGGCGAGTTCCAGTTCCCGCTCGTCAAGAACACCATCCCTATCCAGATCATACGTCTGCTTCCTTTGAAGTATGCCTCGATACTCTTGCTTTGCTAGAGCGGGATCACCAATGTATAGGGTTCTTGCGCCCGTATTCGGTTTAGGTGCAAGCGACAACCCATAGGTGATTTTGGTTAACGCACTTTCCAATTGACGAGGCGCTTCAGTCAAATACGCAGAATAGGAATCAGCGTAATGCTCTCGCAGACGACTTAACCTCATGACGAATAGGAGTGTAACAATGTAAATGATATAGGAGATAATGGCTACGACAAAAAGCGCGACTCCGAGACCTTTACCTTCTTTCTCTCTTGATCTTCCACTGAACCACGCGGCTTCGAAAGTGAACCTAGCAATAAGATACGCTAGGAGAGGCAGTGCAGAGAGAGCAGTCATCACCAAAAAGTCTTTGTGCTTAATATGTCCCAACTCGTGTCCGATCACTCCTTGGATTTCTGCTTGGTTCAAATTTGTGAGCAAACCTTCATGAACTGCAAGTGTAGCGCCTCCCGTGGTTCTTCCAAAAACGAAAGCGTTAGGTGTCTGGTCAGGAACAATGGCTAGTTTTGGCGCAGGTATCTCACTTTTATTTGCTAGGTCGTTAACGGTTGACTCCAGCCACGGATGTTCACCGGGGCGAATATATCGTAATCTAGTGGATGCTCTAACAATTGCGGGTCCTATTAAATATTGGATTAAGATGAAAATTATGGTTAGGATCACGGCGTAGATAAGAGAGACTTGAATTATGGACATGATGATGATTAAGAAGATAGAGAATACGATGGCTACCAACAAAACAGTAGCACTCATGGACAACTTTAATCGAGCCAACCTAGCCATAAAGCCGTTATCTCCTCCTTTATTTGTAAAACTGGAACATGAATTAAGCTTTACGTTAGCTCTGAAGATATTCCTCCCGCAAACTCCCTTTTTTGCCTTCTCCATTCTGATTCGGACCAACAGAAAACTTTTATCCAATTGCACAACAAACAAAAGATTTCTCAGAATCTTAACTCGCCCAAACCACGGAGACGATCATATGCCTACTGCCTTTGTGTTAATAAATTCAGAGTCAGGGTCGGAGAACGAAGTTGTGGAAGCAATGAAAAAAATTGAAGCAGTTAAAGAAGTCCACAGAATTGAAGGTGTTTATGACACAATAGCGAAAATCAACGCTAACACCTTTGAAGAAATCAAAGATGTGTTGACATGGAAACTGCGGCGTATAGACAAGATCCAGGCGACTCTAACCATGTTAACGGTTGAGATAGCAAAATAGCCTCCCCCTCCCACTCCTCTTTTTTTGGTGGTTTGCCTAGATAGTTCTGAATCGGAAGCACCTATAATCAACTTATTACATCGTAGTTAATCTCAGAAATGGTGCGAGACACTGGGTTGGGGAAGTTGAAAATCAGTTTGCATATAACAAACTGAGTTCCCTCTCAACAACTTCTCCACTCTTTTTTTGTTCAGGTTTTACATGGTAAATCGACAGTGCGTGTACAATGAAAAAATTTTGTGATTAAGTAGAACTTAATTATGAGGAAGTTTAAATCATAAATCTTCTGAGGAAATGTCGTGGCGTTTTGAATGAAGTATGACATCGTAATTGTAGGTGCAGGAATCATAGGGATGACTTCTGCATTCTATCTTAAGAAAAACAATCCTAAGAAAAGAATATTAGTTATAGAGAGAAACCTAGGAGCAGGTCAAGGTAACACTGCTCAAGCCGCAGGTATGTTCAGACATATATTTGCATCAGTTCATAACAGCAAATTAGCATATTCGTCCATTCAATTCTACAAACGAATACAAAAAGAACATGACATCTCTCTAAAAGAGACTGGATATCTTTGGCTACTATCTAAGAAACAATACGCGGATAACTACGCAAACATACAATCGATGAAACGGAGAGGGCTAAAAGTACTCTCCTGTAATGAACTGTTACGATACAAAGGAATCCAGATAAATCTAGACCTGAAAGACCCTGAGATCCAGACGATGGGCCTTGAAGATGTTCATATGGGAATCTACTGCACGAAATGTGGAGAGCTTGATCAAACTCAGCTAGTCAATTATTATCGAGACAATTTCCTAGAACGAAAAGGGGAAATTCTTTACCAAACAAATGTTGAATCATTGAAGATTACTCCTCTATTAGATTTTGGTGTACCTCTTCTATGGCAAGACTACAAGATCACAGGAGTGAAGACCGATAGAGAAGACATAGAAAGCAACAAAGTGATACTTGCTTGCGGAGCCTACAACAGTTGTCTTCTGGATCCATTGGGAATACCTTCTTTTAGTAGACCGAAAAAGCGTCAACTCTTCCAAGTCAGAACTCAAGCTCTTGAGAAACTGCTTGATCTTCCTTTTGTTGTTTTACCTAAAGCGGGTGTATTTCTCAAACCAGACAAATCGGCAAAAGCATTCTTGGTGGGAGGAGCTGATCATTTCGGAAGACACTTTGACCTGAATACTCATCCTGAGAAGAGGTTCTATGAGTATTCTTTGCATCCAATATTGGCAAAATATGTCCCAGCGTTTGAGAAGGCTCAAGTTGCAAATTCTCAAGCAGGTCTATACGACATAAATTACATAGATGGAGTTCCTTATGTCTACGATACTAATAATGTGATAGTGGTGGGTGGATGCAGTGGGAGCGGCATAATGAAAGCAGATGCAATAGGTAGAATAGTCGACGCTCTCTACAGAGGAGAATTGAACGTCAAACTGTTTGGTGATGTCGATTTTGCTGTTTCCGATATAGGAATAACTTGTAGGAATGTGAAAAAGGAAAGCTTCATACTTTGACGTGAGCATTTGCGGCCCTCCTTAAATGAATGGAGCACCGAAAACAGTAAAGAATTACTTCAATTACTACACAAAAATCTCAATAATCAGGATGCGTCTTCTTCTTTCTCCTCAAAATCAAAGCCAGAGTAATCCCTGCTATGAAGCCTCCGATGTGCGCCCAATAAGCAACTCCGCTAGAAGGTCCCAAAAAGCCCTCTAACAATTGGAAGATAAACCAGACGCCGAGGAAGAAAATGGCAGGGACGCGCGCTATGAAGTAAAATACCAGCGTCAAAACACGTGCTCTCGGGTACAATAAAATGTACGCGCCAAGCACGCCAGAGATGGCGCCTGAAGCCCCAACTGTTGGGGTGAACATTTCCGGTGTTGTAGTTATGGATAGTATGTGTACTGCGCTGGCGACTATTCCGCTGAGAAAATAGAAGACGAAGTATCGTCCATGCCCAAAATTGTCCTCAACGTTGTCACCAAACACGAAAAGGAACAACATGTTTCCAGCCAAGTGGAATATACCTCCATGTATAAACATCGAAGTGAAAACTGTGTAAAGACGTTCACCCTTTACTATATACGCTGGAATCATTCCATAATCCAATATGGATTGCAAGAAGAAATCAGAGTCTGAGAGCCAAAAAAAGAAGAAAATGACTACGTTAACTATTATGAAGACCCTTGTAACATGTGGAGAAGACAGCGAACGATTTTCGTCTCGAAGAGGAAACAAATCATTCCACCGAAAACATGTTGTTCTAACTAGCGAATTTGGTTTTATTCTACAATGTATGTGTATCAAACTTTAGTATTTTGCTTAATTGTTATCTGTGGTTTACAAGAGGGTTCAGAAAACAAAAATAAGGATTATGTCCGCTAGTTACTTTTCTTCTACTTTTTCCCATTCATGAGGATGTGTAAGTTGCTTAACCACCTGTATGAGTTGAGGTTGGAAACTAACGATGTCTGTTAAAGTCACTAAGCCCAAAAGCTTTCCATTTTCAACTATAGGAAGCTTCTTGATTTTCTTATCAATCATGAGCTTAATAACTTCCTCAATTAGCATATCTGGTTTCCCCACGATGAGTGGTTTTGACATTATCTCTTGAACGTTAATCTTTTTTGGGTCTTTGGACTCAGCAAGAACACGTTTCAGCAGGTCTCTTTCAGTCACGATTCCAACAGGATTTCCCTTTTCCACCACTACCAAACATCCAATCCCATGCTTATTCATGGTATCTACAGCTTCTTTCACCGAAATGCTGGCACTCCCAGTTACTACTTCGTTTATCATTATATCTTGAACCTCAAGCGACATAGGAACGCCCAACTTTTAACTGCTCTGTCTTTCATTAATAAGTAGTAATGCATAAAGAAAAATGACATACGCACGCAGTGGGATGGCGTCATTTTTCTCAAATTTTTTCTTTAATCATGGGATGCTGGAAAGTAAACGGTACGTCTATATAACAAAACTTATATTCCACATCTCCGTTTCTTCATGAGCAACAGCCACCAAAACAGAGTTAAACGTGACATCGCTTCTCCCAGCGACACTAACTCTTTTTGGTAGCTAATTCCGCGACAAGGACGAAAGAATAGATGCCGAGTAGGCTTGCAGAAAAACCGAGAAGGGTAAGACCGAGACGCTTTAGAAAGAGACAGAAAATGTACAACCTTATACCTTTTCAACCAATTCCAGTGACGGAAGAACAAGAAATCATAGATGAAATAGGCAACAGAGATGACGAAATAACAAGAATACAAAACTTTCTAATCTTCATGCCACAAGCCAAGATTGGAGAACGCTTAAATGTGAAAAACGTAAAAGTTACAAGAAAATTCGCTATCGCGGAAAAAATCAAGCAAAACGAGGAGGAAAGAAATGAAAATTAATGAGTTAAGAGACGGAATGCGAAGGGTAAACGTTGTAGGGAAGGTAGTCGAAAAATCAGAGACTCGTGAGGTTCGTTCTAGATACAGAGATGAAACATATCGTGTGGCTGACGCGGTAATCAGCGATGAAACGGGCAAGATAAAACTAACTCTCTGGAACAAACAGATCGAACAAGTCAACATCGACGACACGGTCAAAATTGAAAATGGCTACATTAGATCCTTCAGAGGAGAAATTCAACTGAACGTAGGAAGATACGGAACGCTAACTGTAGAATAGATGAACGTCAAAAACAAGCAGATTTTTGTCAAACACAAAATAAAGAGGTGAAAAGATGCGATACGAAAGAAGAAGAGGGTTCGGTCGAAGATTTCCTCCAAAACCAGTTGAGATAGGCAAGGAATACGACGTGAAAATCGAAGAGACCAGCCGCCGAGGCGAAGGCATAGCGCGAATCAAGGGCCTCGTAACCTTTGTTCCAAACGCTAAACCTGGTGAGAACGTGAAAATTCGGATAACAAGGATAAGTCGGCGATTCGCTGAAGCAGAAGTGGTTGGGAAGGCTGAAGCAGCAGAGGCTGAAGAGACCGAAGAAACGGAAGAGGCAGAAACAGAGACTGAATGACCCCCATCCCTTAAAACAGTCAACATCTTCTCCACATATTTTCAGTTAATCTATGTATTTGTGACTCTAGGTTAATTGCTGTTTATCAAAAAATAGATTCAAGAAGCCAACAAAAAAGTTGAGAATTGGGTGGCTTATTCACCCAGCTTATTGAAAAGTTTCGGTTGTATCTTCATTGCGTAATTGTGTTGATCGTTTCTTGAACCTTTATGTCTCTCTTAGTCAACTCGACTAGGAATGGTTCAGGTTTGATGCAAATTTCCGGCGGTACTGCTCCTTTAGTTTCAATTTCTCCTTTCGCCAACATCTGAGCAGCAATTGACGCGGGAACTCCAACTGCAATTTGACCAGCAGCGCCTTTCCACTTTTTGTTTGAGCAGAAAATTGAGTCCACCGTATAGGAGGTTTTCTTTCCTTTTTTCTTTCCTATCGCTATGATTCTCGTTATTTCCCAGTCGTCCGGTGTTATGTCTTCAGGCCAGCCCATCATGTTTTGTTCGTTCAAGAGTTTTAAGAAAAATTGGCGTGGCGATATTTCAGTGCCCTTCACTTTCAATGGTTTTTCACTGGCAAACCCCACATCCACTAACGTTTTGATGTCGAGGAAGCCGGGACCACCTTCCTTCCAATTCACGTTTTTTATTCCCTTGTTTTTGAAGGATGTTGGGAAGGTTGCGGGTTCTGAGTGAATTGTGCGGTATTGATCTTGTGTGCCGAAAGGTTCTGGAAACTGCATGGTTTCTTTGCCTGATAAGGGCGGAACCTCCTTGTATTGTCCGTTTTCGTACACCATGGCGGGTATGATCATTTCGTCGAAAAGTGTGGAAATTGACCATGTTACTACGAATGGAGGACCTCCTTCCGTGTAGTCCATCCAGCTGTCTCTTATTAGAATTGTTTCAACTGAGTCAAGCCTGTCTACAGCATATTTTGCCATGACATTGGTTATTCCAGGGCATTCCCCAATGCCAAGTATGGCGGTTAATCCAGCTTTTTTGAATTTGTCACTGAGCTCCATTTGTTTCAAGGCTGTGTGAAATAGTCCACCTACATCGAGGTAATGTGTTCCTGCTTCAAGTGCAGCTTTCATTATGTTAATGTTGTAGTAGTATTGGACGCCGTTGACGGCAACGTCAGCGCCTTTCAGCGCTTTCACTATGGTGTCATGTTTTGTTGCATCGAATTGCACGATGGAAACTTTCTTGCTTTTGATTCGTTCAGCGAGTTTTTCTGCTTTCTTGAGGTTTCGACCAGCGATAACGACTTCTGAGACACCAGGGCTTTCAGCTAGGTCTCTTACAGCGCATCTAGCAGTTAGTCCGGTGCCGCCTAAAACCACAATTTTCATGTTTTTTCTCTCCTGTATTGAGATTGCAGAATATTCTTTTAAGCATCCATGTTGGTTTTAAGATTTTTGATTGCGCAGTTTTTTGTTTGTTGCGACTCTTTTCAACATCACTTATCTGAGAAAGTTGGTGAATACGTTTATATAAAACTCATCAATTACTTTTTCTCTTCAACAGAAACATTAAAAAATTGTTTCCGTTAACATCTGAGGCAACAAAGAGGATGACTATAAATGTTTGGTTACGCTGGCAAAGTTCTTTACATTGACTTAACTCACAAAAAAACCAAAACCAGTTCCATACGACCTGAATTTTGTAAGAGATACATTGGAGGAAACGGTTTCGCCATACGTCTACTCTACGACAACACTAAACCTAAGATAGACCCTTTCAGCTCGGAAAACGCGTTGGTGTTCGCTGTCGGTCCATTTGCAGGAACCATAGTTCCCACAAGTGGCAAGTACATAATTCAAGCGAAATCTCCCCTCACAAATTTCATGGGAGAATCCGTGTCTTCTGGTGTTTGGGGGCAAGCGTTCAAACGAGCTGGCTATGACGTAATGGTAATAAAAGGAAAGGCAGAAAAGCCCACTTACCTGTTTGTAGATGACGACATCATACGATTCAAAGACGCAAAAAACTTGTGGGGAAAAGATTCCCTAGAAACCATCGATTTGATAGTAGAAGAAATAGGCGACGAAAACGTTTGTCCAGCAACAATAGGTCCAGCCGGCGAAAACCTCGTTAGAATTGCCAATGTTACAAACGATAGGTATAGGCAGGCTGGCAGAACCGGAATGGGCGCAGTGATGGGTTCAAAAAACCTGAAAGCAGTTGCGGTTAGAGGTACAAAAAAAGTTGAGGTAAGCAACCTTGAAAAACTCATGGAAGTCTGCCTCGGTCTCTATAAAGAGTGTCAAGAAGCGGGCACAAAGGGCTATAGAGTTTACGGTACGCCGCAAAGCGTCTTAATCCATAATCACCTAGCTGCTCTTCCAACCAGAAACTGGCAACAATCTACATTTGAACTTGCAGAAAACATCAGCGGAGAGCACATAAGAGAACATTATCTGCTAAACACCCTCGCATGCGCAGGTTGCTCCATAGCATGTGATCACTTGACCGCCATCGAAGATGGCCCCTACAAAGGAACAACCTCAAGTGTTGAGTTTGAAACAATCTACGCTTTAGGCTCCAATTGTGGCATAGGCGACTTCCCAGCTATATCAAAGGCTTCAGACCTCTGCGACCGACTTGGCCTAGATACAATTAGTGCTGGTGTAACAATCGGTTGGGCTATGGAATGTTTTGAAAAGGGCATACTAACCAAAAAAGACACTGACGGAATCAAGTTGACTTTTGGAAACCATGAGGCCGTAATTGAAGTCATTAAAAAGATGGCCTATCGTGAAGGCATCGGCGACCTTTTGGCTGATGGAGTGAAAAAGGCATCGGAGAAAGTGGGTAAAGGGTCAGAACACTTTGCCATGCACAACAAGGGACTTGAATTCCCAGGCTACGACCTTCGAGGTTTGAAAGCCAGCGCGTTAGGATTCAACACTTCCACCAGAGGAGGATGCCACCTAAGATCAAGCATTTATGACTTTGACATAAAAGGTAAAGTTGACAGATTCAAAGCGGACAAAGCTCTCGGAAAGATTGTGATGGACAGAGAAGACCTGTGGGCAATAATGGACTCGTTAATTCTCTGCAAGTTCATACGAGGCGTGTTAAATACCACTGACAGGCTTGCAGAATTATACACGTTGGTCACAGGGAACAAAATTACTGGAGACCAACTGCAAAAAGCTGGTGAACGCATATATAACTTGGAAAAAGCTTACAACGTTCGTGAAGGATGGATCAAAAAAGACGATTATCCTCCTCCCCGAGTGATGAAAGACCCCATACCTGACGGCGTTGCCAAGGGCTCTCTTGTATCGAAAAAAGAGTTCGACCTTATGCTCGGCGCTTACTTTGAGGCTAGAGGCTGGAGTAGCGATGGCATACCTACAAAACAAAAACTGGCTGAGTTGGAACTGAGTAAAATAGCTAAAGATATAGGCGTTGCATAAGGGCTACAATAAACGTTACGCTTCGGTTAGGTTAAGCGTTTTTCCACAGTTATTTTTTCGTATATTGGAATAGTTCTTTGACGTATTCTAGATAGGAATAATTCAGAGTCTAACACTTCTGGCGGGTATACTCCTCTCTTTTTTATTCCACCGTCAGCCAGCATCTCTGCCCCTACAGCAGCGGGTATGCCTGTTAAATACGCTGTCGCAGTTACTCCAAATTTTTTGAAGGCTTCTTGATGGCTCATAAACGTATAGATAACGTGACGTATCTTCTCGTCGCTCTTCTCTCCCTTCACATCAGCCAATATACATGCGTAACCTTTCACTTTACCGCCTATCTCCACTGGAGTGGGAATAAGAGAAATGAAAACATCAAGAGGCGCAACCTTAACGCTCTTAACATTCACAGTCTCTTGCCCCATCAAGCCGAGGTCATATAATGTCTTCAGAAGTGCCACAGATTCAGGTGAAAAAGCGAGCTTAAAGTCTGCATATTTCACGCCTTTTTTGATGAACCTTGGGAGAGTTTCTGGTTCTTCGTGATCTGTACAGTAAACATGTAATGGACCCACTGGCTCTGGAAAGTTATAAACTTCTTCGCCACTGAATTGAGGCAACTTCTTGAATTCGCCATTCTCAAAGATAAGTGGTTCGTTAAAGATTTCGCCTCCGAGGAAGACTTCTGGCGAAAACGTTGCCATGAACTTGTAATCTTTACTTTCACATGTTTCGCCGTCTCTTATGCGAATTTCATCCACACGATCCATTCTATCAGCAGCATATCGTGCAAAAATGTTTGCTAGTCCCGGGTCTTCACCAAGGTTTAGTAAGCCTGACAAACCAGCGTTTTTGAATGCGTCATCAAACTTAAGCTTCTCATCTACAACCGTGTGCACGGCATTATCTATGTAATGCGCTCCTTTTTTGAGGGCTGCTTTCATTACTGCCACGTTATATTTGGGTATCGCCGAGCTAATTACTATGTCAACTCCCTCCAGAGCCTTCATCAGTTCATCGGAGTTACTTGCATCCACTTTTTTGGGCGTCACCTTGTCGCTTTTCAGTTTTTGAGCTAGATGCTTAGCTTTATCTAAGTTTCTTCCTGCACAGATAACTTCAGATATGGGCGGCGATTTGGCAAGATCACTGCAAATTGCTGTACCAACTGCTCCGTAACCTCCTAACACCAGTACTTTCATAAACCATCACGGATTAGCTTTTTTACAACGATTAACGTTTTAAACTTTTGGGATTAATATTACCGACTAATTCCCTCCTTGGAAATGAACGGTATCGCTTCCGCTATTTGATGAAAACGAATTTTGGCGGGTTATTCTTTGAAACCGCTAAACTTGTTTGAAGCAGTCAACTATAGTGTCTATTACCTTGTCTATTTGCTCGTTAGATATGACTAATGGAGGCTGGATTCTAAGGGTACATCGTTTAACTCCGCCACTGCCAATTATCACGCCTTTTTGCAAGCATAAATCTCTTATTTTCGTCGTTTCTTTAGCAGCCGGAGTCTTCTTTTTCCGATCTTTCACAAGCTCGATTCCGATCATTAGACCTTTTCCTCTGACATCCCCAATTATCTTGTAGTCTTCTTTGAGTTCGTTAAATCTCTTCATTATGTAAGCGCCTTTCTTTGCGGCTTTTTCAGAAAGCTTTTCCTTCAACAAATAGTCGATGTTTGCAAGTGCTGCCGCGGCAGAAACAGGGTTTCCACCAAAGGTTGAGAGATGGTCCCCAGGTTCAAATGAATCACCAATGTCTAACCGCGTTGTGCATGCACTTATTGGAAAACCGTCTGCAATTCCTTTGGCCATAGTCATTATGTCTGGGTCTACACCATAGTGTTCAATCGCGAAGAACTTTCCTGTTCTGCCAAACCCGCTTTGCACTTCGTCTGCTACAAATAGAATGTTATGTTCATCCAGTATTTCTTTTACAACCTTGAAGTATTCTGGGGGCGGTGGTATAATGCCTCCTTCGCCCATAACTGGTTCAGCTATAAACGCCGCGACTCCATTGCTGGTACAATAGTCTATAACATCACGCACAGATCTTGCGCAAAGCAAACCGCAGGCAGGATATTCCTTTTCGAACGGGCAACGATAGCAGTATGGTGGGTATGCGTAGGATATTCCTGAAAGATACGGACCCATATCGTATTTTCTTCGTCCAGCCTGTCCTGTTATGCTTAAAGTGCCAATCGTTCTTCCATGAAATGAAGCCATTAAAGACATTACCTCTGGTTTCTTGGTAAACTTTCGCGCAAGCTTTATAGCACACTCGAGGGCTTCAGCTCCGCTGTTGCCGAAGAACGTTTTTTGCAGTGGTGCCGGTGTAATTTCCGCTAATTTCTCAGCTAGCTCTACGGCTTTAGGTACGTAATACACGTAGGTACATGCGTGCACAAGTTTTTTCGCTTGTTCAATAGCAGCGTTTACAATATCTGGTTGACAATGACCTGCATTTATCACAGCGATTCCTGCAAAGCAATCTATGTACTCTTTCCCTGTAACGTCTTTAACAGTGGACCCTTTTGCTTCAGCGATTGCTACGGGCTGCATTTTTGTTAACATGCTTGTTATCAAATGTTTGTTGGCTTTGTCTACAATTTCTTTATATGATCCCATTTTCAACCACCTTGTCCTTAACTTGAGACCTCTATTTATCCAGCTATGTGTTTTTTAAAATTTTGGTACTCCTGCATGGTTTATACATTATCGACTCAAGAGAAAAAACGGATTAAAAAACAAAAGAGGATATGAGAGAGTTTTGGCACTTCACTAGTGGTTTCACGGCTACACCGCTGCCTTATCGATAAGCGATTTCAGTGTTTGCTTACGTTCGGCTTTTTTTGTGACTAGTCTTTCGAATGCTTGGGGAACATCAGCGAGTAAACCTTTTGAACACTTGGCTGCGTCAACGCAAAACCTGTAGATACTCTCCTCTATCTTCATGGCAACTTTCAGGGCGTCAGAGTAGCTTGCATCTTCAGGCAATTCCGTGCTAAACGTGTAATCGCTTTCGTTTAACTTGGTGAAAGCGAAGCATGCTTCCATGGCGTCGGTGATTACTTGACGGTAAGCCGTTAGCACCATTGATCCATGCTTTTTGCTTTCTTTGGCGAAAGCTAAGAATGTCTCTTTGCCTTCTACGTATTTTTCGTTACGCGCTAGTGTTTCATAGAATTTAGCGGCTTGCTCTTCAAGTCTGTTGTAAAAGCTTATGGCCGCGCTAGCCGTGATCAGTGCCAATTTACCACCATCTTACAATTACAACTTTCCTTTCTGTGAAGAACTCGATTGCATCTCTGCCTTGGCCGTGTCGGTCTCCGAAGAAGGAATCGTTCATTCCGCTGAAGGGGAAGAATGCCATGGGAGCAACTATTCCAATGTTGATGCCTACATTACCTGTTTGAACTTCATATTGGAACTTTCGAGCTGCTTTGCCGCTTGATGTGTAGATGCTTGATGCGTTACCGAAGGAACTGGTGTGAATCATATCTATTGCGTCATCGAGGTTCTTGGCTCTCATAAGGGTCATTACGGGTCCAAAGATTTCTTCCTTTGCAATCACCATGTCACAGGTGACATCCTCGAAGATTGTTGGATTGAGGAAGCATGTGCCTGGATAGTCTCCGATAATTGTCGGTTTTCTGCCGTCCAGTACAAGTTTTGCTCCTTCCTTCAAACCCCTTTCAATGTATCCAACGATGCGTTTCTTCTTGTCAGCCGAGCGTACGGGACCTATCTGAACAGTTTCGTCAAGTCCATATCCAACTCTGAGTTTGGAAGTGATCTCTACAATTTTCTTTTTAAGTCGATTGTAAAACGCGTCGTCTTCACCGACAACAACAACATTGGATCCTGACAAACATCGTTGTCCTGTGTTACCGTAAACCGAAGTCATTAAAGATGATACGGTTCGATCGAGAACAGCGTCTGGCATGATCACCAAAAAGTTCTTCGCTCCACACTGAGCTTGAACTTTCTTGCCATGTGCAGCACTTTCTTTGTAGATTACATCTCTACCCACAGGTGTTGAGCCTACAAAAGATATTCCTTTGATACCCGGATGTTTTATAAATGCGCTCACAACGTCTCTGCCTCCGTGAACCATGTTGAGCACGCCGGGTGGGAAACCAGCTTCGTCTATTAGCTCAAAGAGTTTAGTTTGACTGAAAGGCACTTCGCTTGATGGTTTTACAATATATGTGTTTCCGGTAGCAACGGCGTATGGTAGGAACCATAGGGGTACCATGAAGGGGAAGTTGAATGGAGCGACGCAAGCGAAAACGCCGTAGGGTTGTCTAATGACATATTCATCTATGCCTCTTGCGATGTCTTCTAGATTGTATCCCATCATTAATGAAGGGATTCCCGTGGCTACTTCCACGTTTTCGATTCCACGTCTAGTTTCTCCACGGGATTCGTCGATTGTCTTTCCATGCTCCATGGTGCCGACTCTACTTATTTCCTCAAAGCTTTCTTCCAATAGATCTCTTAACCTGAAAAGATATCTTACTCTAGCGAGTGGAGTTGTTTTTCTCCATTCTGGAAAGGCTTCTTTGGCTGCTTTTACAGCGTCATCTACTTCCTCAGGAGTTGAAATAGGAACTTTGCCTATGACTTTGTAGGTAGCTGGGTTGACGACGTCTAAGATTCTGTCTGAGCTGGATTCAACCCACTCTCCATTGATGTAGTTCTTGACTTTTTCAACTTTTTTTATCGGTTCTTCTAAAACCGCCATCTCAATATCACCCCTCATTGTTAGATTGTCTCTTAATTGGAAGTCACATTTTTAAGTTTAACTGATTAGGGTGCGTAGATAGATTCTCTACTATTTTTTTAACATAGGTTTGGCGTTGACGGTAGGTGTTGTTTTAGATTTTCTAGTAATCTATTGTGCCGTGTTGGCACTTGATTCTTAACAAACTGTAACCGCTTCATAGCCTATTATTTCATTTCAAGTTGCATTAATAATTTAGGGAAAAATGTTCTACTATATGTCGAGATTGGTTTTATGAGCGAATGCAAAATTTGTAGAGGTCAGGGGTCTTTTCAGTGTTCCTACTGTAAAGCATATTTCTGCAATGAACATCTACCTCCACACAAACACTACTGCACACACATATCTCAAGAAGATATTATATCCGAAATTGTTGATAAAGCGACTCTA
>CAYFTS010000078.1:0-2034 GCA_964346135.1 uncultured Candidatus Bathyarchaeia archaeon
TCCTGTATCTTATCGGGCTGATACTTACTTGCGTCCCAGAACCTGCAACCATCAGGTGTTTCTGCTTCATCAGCCAAAATTATTTTTCCTCCTTCACCTACCCCAAATTCCAGCTTGAAATCGGCGAGAATGAACCCCGCTTTCTCTGAATCCTTCAACATCAACTCGTTTAATTTCAACGTAATTTCTTTAATTTGGTTAATTTCAGGAGCACCTAACCATCCTCTAGATATTATCTCTTGCTCAGTTAGCGGTCGGTCTTTAGCCTCAAACTTGGTGGTAAACTCAACTAACGGTTCACCCAGCTTCGCAGCTAACACGGAATCTGTTCCTTCTGGAAGTTGAACTTCACCGCGTTGGTATCGTTTCCAGTACGAGCCGTAAACGTAGTTTCGCTCTATCACCTCGATTGGTATGAGAAATAGTTTCTTAACCAACATTTTGTTAGGAGCAGGAACGTCTATCATGTGAGTTTCAATACCATTGTCCTCACAGTTCGCAAAACAGTGGGCAGCTAGACGGCAAAGAACTTGTCCCTTATGCGGAATCTTGTCAGCCAACATCACGTCATGAGAAGACAGCCTATCTGTAAAAACGAACAAAAGCTCTTCTTTACTTGCGTCATAAATATCTTTAACTTTGCCGCTTCGCAAAAACCGTTTTTCTACACCGCTCATTTTTTTGCCTCTATCAGTCTTTTAAGTTAGAAATTTTCCTTCCTTTCACTTTTTTGTCAGCGGTTTTAACTTCTCGTTTCTTCTCCAGTTGAAACTTGCCAATTTTTTCGGATAGCACAGGTTTCTCCAGTCCTAAAATTTTTACCGCTGCTAATGCGGCGTTTTCCGGGCTGAGAACAACTAAGGGAGCGACTCCACTCGGCGTTCTTAGGGAGGAGTAAATATCGGAGCCTCCAAACTTCTCTGAGTATGGGGGACAAGCTATAACAGGATGCCTTGTGTTGGCGTCCACTAGTCCGGAAAGCGCGTTAGACATGCCAGCAACCGTGATGTAAACGATGCTGTTTCCAGACCTTTCATATTCCTCTAAGAAACTCAGTAAATCGCTGGGTGTCTTGTGCGCCGAGGCTATTCTATATTCGTAGTCAACGCTAAAGTATTCTAAGACCAGACCTATGGGAGCCGCAAAGCTAAGGTCACGTTTAGAACCCATTATGATGACGACTTGTTGCTTTTTCATGTGGGTCTATATTTAGAGAAAACCTATATAAGCACAGAGGATTGCTCTGAGTTTTTACGGTTATTAAGAAAGTCAACGGAGGACCAAACAGCATATAAGTTAAATAGTGTTTTTTTGAACGATATATGCAAGAGGTGTTTAGATGTCTAGCCGCAAAACCAAAAAGAAAACCACGACAAAGAAGAAGGAACATAAAGGCTGCTGCGCCTGATCTGAAATTCTCTTTTCTTTTTTTATAATAAAAGAATTTGAACTCTAATTGGATTGAAGATTAGATCTAGTTCTGTTCCTTCACGAATAATATTAAGACTGTTGCTAGGATTGTTACTCCTAGAGAGAAGTAGAATGGTGCAAATTTTCCAAAACTGACCCACAACAGGCCAGCGATAACTGAGGCGGGCAGTGCGCACAATCCGATAGTCATTTGAAACGCTCCTAACATGCTCGCTCGATATTCTGTTGGCGACAATTCGGAAACAAAAGTTCTTTGTACAGGCTGTATTGCTCCTAAATGCAGACCATATAAAACAAACAGTAACACAACTCCCACATGCGATTGTATCAAAACAAAACCCAGGCAAAGGGTTCCCCATAGAGAGTAAGATATAACCAACACGAATTTTCTGCCCATTTTATCGGCAAGTTTTCCGAAAGGTAGAGACACTAAGAAAGCCGTGGCGGTAAAAATCAAGTATAAAAACTGAACAAACCATCTTTTAAAACCGAGTTCTCGTGCATAAACCTGCAGGAAGGAATAGCTGAAGGAACCCGAAGCGAACACGGCACTCAGTATTAGAAACAACTTCAAATTGGGAGTTAAGTCTTTCAAGGAGAATC
>CAYFTS010000079.1:0-4984 GCA_964346135.1 uncultured Candidatus Bathyarchaeia archaeon
AGATGGGCGGGGCTTTCACCAAGAGACACATACATCCCTGTTTCGCCATACTTCTTTGTACCATTATATAGAAATTGAACCGCAAACGTTGTCTTTCCAGACCCAGGTCCGCCACATACTAGAGTACAGCGACCAAACGGCAAACCTCCCCCCAACATGCTATCGAGCCCTTCAACGCCAGTAGGAACTTTTTTCATATCGTAGACTCCTTTCGAATTTATACTAGCCATACCTCTTTTCAATCCATTAGAAATACCTTATGAACCACAAATACAGATTGCAAAACCAGAGGCTTTCGTACATGCAGGAACTAGAAAAATAAAAAAAGGAGAAAAATGGCTGAATTCTATTTACATGCCTTTAAGCCATGGATACAGTTCTCTCAGCTTCTTCATGGCCTTCTGCACCTCTTTCTCGGGGTACGCATAGGGTGGAAGTTTGTCTTGGATGTAGTCGTCGAAGGCTTGCATGTCAAAATAGCCATGGCCACACAACAGGAAAACTATGGTCTTTTCCTCCCCCGTTTTCTTGCATCTCAACGCTTCGTCGATAGCACCCTTAATAGCGTGGGACGGTTCAGGAGCCGGTATTTTGCCTTCAGTTTTGGCGAAGAGTCTAGCAGCATCGAAGACTTCAACTTGATTGTAAGCTCGTGTTTCCACTTTCTTCTCCCGATTCAAAACGCTTAGGGTTGGAGCTATACCATGGTAACGAAGACCTCCAGCATGGATTGGTGGCGGGATGAAATCGTGGCCTAAGGTATGCATCTTGATCAAGGGAGTTAGTCTCGCCGTGTCACCGTGGTCGTACATGTACGCTCCTTTGGTGATAGAGGGACAAGCCGTGGCTTCAGTGGCTACGAACTTGATATCTTTTGGGGCTTTTCCTGAAACTTTGTCATAGTAAAAGGGCCAGAAAAGCCCTGAGAAACTGCTGCCACCACCTATGCAGCCGACCATCACGTCTGGGTAGTCATCTACTACTTCAAACTGCTTTTTGGTCTCCAACCCTATCACGGTTTGGTGTAGGAGGACATGGTTGAAAACGCTGCCTATGCCGTAATTCGCTTCTTCATGGGTGAGGGCGTCCTCGACGGCCTCGCTGATGGCGATTCCTAAGCTTCCAGTGCTATCGGGGTCTTCTTTCAAAATCTTCCTGCCAGCCTCTGTTTTGGTGCTTGGACTTGGATGCACCTTGGCGCCCCAAAGCTCCATCATAACTCTTCTGTAAGGCTTTTGGTCGTAGCTTACTCTCACCATATATACCGTGCAATCAAGCTTGAAAGTCATGCAACCGAAGGCCAGAGCTGAACCCCATTGTCCAGCTCCCGTTTCTGTAGCCATACGTTCTTTTCCTTCCTTCATGTTATAGTAGGCTTGTGCAACGGCAGTATTTGGTTTGTGGCTCCCAGGAGGGCTGACGCCCTCGTACTTGTAATAGATCTTGGCTGGGGTCTTCAAAGCTTTCTCTAGTCTAACAGCTCTGAAGAGTGGAGTGGGTCTCCAAAGCCGGTAGACTTCCCTTACCTCTTCAGGGATGTCTATCCATCTGTCCTTGCTGAACTCTTGAGCGAGGATTTCCTTGGGATAGACCAGAGGAACGATTCCCGGACCAGGCTTTCTCGTCTCCGGCTCTATTATTGGCGGCAGTGGTTTAGGCATGTCGGACAGTATGCAGTACCATTGTTTGGGTATATCCTCTTCGTCTAGCAACACTTTTCGAGATGACATGTTGTTTCACCATTTGTTGAAAGTTTCATTTATGTAGGTGCCTTATTAATGGCTGACGTTAAAATTTAAACCTTACGTGTACAGAATTGTACATGGAAGAGTGAACGAAAAGTGTGGAGAAAAACCTCAGAATACTTTAAAGCCTATCCAGAACGCCTTTCAGTGGCTAAAGTTCTCGTGGAGAATGGGTTGAACATAAAAAATGGAAAAATTTACTGTAACGAGATTGAGATTCCAGTTTTGAAGGTGGCGCGCGTCGCAAAAGTTGACAGAAGAACAGTTGTGGAAACCATAAAGATGATTCAAAAAAACGATGAACTTAGACTCATTTTCACTCACATGAGATCAGCGGGTTTGTCTCTAAAAGAAATTGCTAGACCTCTAAACCTCGGAGTGGTGGAAATCACCCCAGAAGACCCTAAAATGATTGGAATACTGGCTAAAGCAGCTTCAATTATAGCAGCAGAGAAAATGAGTATTCGTCAAGCTTTAACAGACGATCCGGAGCTCAGTCCCGAACCTAAACTAACGTTGATAGCGGACAGGAAGCTTCCGGGAAAGCTAATCCCAAAATTTCTGAAAATAGAAGGCGTAGCCAAAGTCTCAGTTTATTGATAATCATTAGAGAATGTATATTGAAAAGATCATGCTGAAACAAAAGTTCGTTGGATGTTTGGTTGATAGCGCTGTGGGCGATGCGTTAGGCAGTTCCTTCGAAGGGCTTGGGGGCTTTAAAGGAGCTTACGTAGAAGAATTAGCAGAAAAGTTGTGGTGTATTGAAAGACGTTAGACTGGTCTTTCCGTCAAGGGCACTATGGTGTACTTAACCTGTTGAATTCCTCTTGTTGCCCGAATCCTACCTATGAAGTTAAGAACTTGCTCAAACTCTCCTTGAGTGATGAAAATTTCTAAACAATAGGCTTTTCCGAGGTGGATATGCATGTTACCTGAGACTATGTCGTCGTGCTCGTGTCGGAGGCGAATTAGCTTTTCGTCCACATCGTGTCTTTCAAGTTCAGATATGACGGTTACTGTAGCTGTGACTGACCCGTTCTCCAATCGTCTCAATTCGTATTCAGATAGGGATTCTCTAACTGCATCTCTGATGGCTTCTGAACGGCTGGAGTAACCTTTCTTCTTCATAATTTCATCTAATTTTTTTAACAGTTCACTGCTGAGGGAAATGCTGATGACGGGCAATAAATACCACCTTAATAACATTGTTACGAGTTCTTAATAAATTTTATTAAAAACCATCATTTTGTTAGCATTAGATTAATAAAGTTCCCAACGATATCAAACTTAATGACGTCTAGTGGCGATTGAGAGGGAAGAAAAATGGGACACAATAATGATGAAAAAAGTTGTTCGTTGTGCGCCACGGATGTTTTTGAGGAAAAACAGTCCCTCTGGAAAAGAAAGAAAGTTGCTACTATAATTGCTTCAGCAACATTGCTTTCTCTAGGTTTGTTCATAGAATTTCTGTTAAATGAGCAAGTGCCTGCAACCATAATCTTTTTGGCAGTTGTTGCAGTTTCTGGATATCAGATTGTAGGAAGAGGACTGTCTTCTCTACTCAAAAAACGTTTAGACATGAACCTTCTCATGACCATAGCCGCTGCAGGTGCCTTTCTAATAGGTCACGGTGAAGAGGGAGCCACCGTAATTTCTCTCTTCTACATAGCAGAGTTCCTTGAAGATTATGCAGTTGAAAAAACTGGAAAATCTGTGGGGGCTTTAATGAAACTTGCTCCAGAATCAGCCATTGTAAAAAGAGATGGAAAAGAGGTCAGTGTTCATGTTCACGATGTCGACCCTGAAGAAACAGTTTTGGTAAGACCTGTAGAAAGAATACCTTTAGACGGCGTAGTCAAGAATGGAGTTTCCCTTGTTAATCAAGCTCCCATCACAGGAGAGTCCATGCCTGTATCCAAACAAGTCGGCGACGAAGTTTACGCTGGGACTCTCAACGGACAAGGCTTGCTGGAAATTCAGGTGACCAAGAGAGCTGAGGAAACAATGATCTCTAAGATTGTTCAATTAGTTGAAAAAGTGCAAGAGCAGAAGTCTCCAACAGAGAAGTTCATAGACATGTTTGCTAAATACTATACGCCCGCAGTCATTCTTTTAGCAACTTTAGTTGCAATCGTTCCACCTATACTCTTCAGCACACCCTTCGACAACTGGATATATCGAGCCCTTACTCTCCTAGTGGTTGCTTGTCCCTGTGCCCTCGCCATCTCCACCCCGGTCTCCATAGTTTCCGGAATAACAAGTGCCGCGCGAAACGGAGCGCTGATTAAGGGGGGAACCTATGTTGAGGAGATGAGCAGGATGAAAGTTTTCGCTTTTGACAAGACGGGAACCTTGACCAAAGGAAGACCCGAAGTTACTGATATTATTCCTATTGGGCACAACAGTCCCAAGCTTACCGAAAGAGAACTGATTGCACTAGCAGCTGGCTGCGAAAGATATTCAACCCATCCCTTATCAGCGGCTATAATAAGAAAAGCTGAAGAGATGGGCGAAATGATACCCGACTCAGAAGACTTCCAGTACATTTCTGGGCAAGGAAGTATTGCAAAGTGCAACGGAGGAATAATACTCAGCGGCAGCAGAGGATTGGTTAAGGCAATCGGGATTAATCTTAATCCTCAAATTGATGAACAAATGAAGAAGTTAGAGTCTCAGGGAAAAACAACCACGTTAGTAGCTGAAAACGATGAGATTAAAGGCATAATAGCGATGGCAGACACGATGAAGGAACATGCTGTTGAGACAGTGCGGAAACTGAAGGAAATGAGCTTGAAAGTAGTCATGATTAGTGGAGACAACGAGAAGACAACGAAAGCCATAGCTGGACAGCTGGGAATTGACGAGTATTTTGCCGAGCTGTCACCTGAGGATAAGCTGAAAATAATTGATGAGTTGAGGGGAGAGGAAAAACACGTAGTCATGGTGGGAGACGGAGTTAATGATGCACCTGCTTTAGCTAAGGCAAACGTGGGAATAGCCATGGGCGCCATAGGAAGTGATGTGGCTCTAGAAACTGCTGACATTGCTTTGATGCACGATGACCTCTTAAAACTGCCTTATCTGTTTAGTCTGAGTAGAAGGACTGTCAGAGTGATGAAACAAAACATTTACTCTTCAATTTTGATAAAGGGAAGCCTAGCTGTATTGGCGGTTCTGGGATTTGTAACGTTGTGGCTTGCGGTGGGAATCGGTGATATGGGGCTTTCTCTTGCAGTAAT
>CAYFTS010000080.1:0-1567 GCA_964346135.1 uncultured Candidatus Bathyarchaeia archaeon
AAGCAAATCCATTGTATGTCGCGGGAGGATACAAAAAACTCGCCCGTGGCATCTCTCAGTCTAAATGGATCTGCAATGAATGTGGAGGGAAGGGTTGTCCAAAGTGCGGCGGAACCGGAAAAATGTATCAAGAATCAGTTGAAGAAATTATAGCTGGACCAATGTTGCAAAAAACTGGTGGAGAAGATGCCTCGTTTCACGCGGCTGGACGGGAAGATGTTGACGCTCGCATGCTGGGGCGCGGCAGACCGTTCGTTATGGAGGTTAAGAAACCTAAAAGGCGGTTTATAGATTTGCAGAGTCTTACACAAATCATCAATGAACAGGCGAAGGGTAAGGTGGAGGTTTTGAACCTACGTTTTGCTAGCAGAGATACTGTTAGAAAGTTGAAGAAAGCAGAGACAGGAGAAAAAGTTTACAGAGCTGTTGTTGGGTTTGACAGAGCTGTCTCAGATGAAGAATTAGTGGTTCTAGAGAAATCGCTGACTAACACTGTGATTAATCAACAAACGCCTTTACGTGTGTTGCATCGAAGAGCAGATCGTGTTCGAGAAAAGTACATATATGAGGCTAAGATAAAGAGATTGACACCTAACAGTGTGGAAATGAAAATACACTGTCAAGGGGGACTCTACATCAAAGAACTGATAACCGGCGACAAAGGGCGAACCAACCCAAACGTAACCAATATTGTTAGCGCTAAAGCTGAGCCTCTGGAACTGGACGTTTTAAACGTAATTGTGAAGGGATAATTAGTGCCAAGAAAATCCAAAGGTTACCGCAAAAAAACTCGCTCTCTCCTACGGAAGAAACCCAGAGAACGAGGGAAAGTTGGGCTCAGCAAAATTCTTCACGAATACGAGCCGGGACAGAAAGTGGTAGTGAAGATTAACTCAAGTGTCCACAAAGGTATGCCTCATCGAAGATATCATGGGAGAATCGGTGTTATAGCCAACAAAAAAGGTAGAGCCTATGTGGTGGGCGTCAAGCAGGGAAAGGCTGTTAAAGATATAATTGTGCGCCCTGAACATCTTGAACTTCATAGAGAGGCTTAACCATGCCAAGAAAGGCAATAAAAGAACAAATTATCACAATTCCGCAGGTTAAGAAAATACTGGAAGCAATAGGTGAGGAACAACTTGACCAGTTTCAACGGAGATCGTTGGACTATACGTCAAAATTCTCTAAACTTGATTCTAAAACAGCAGAAAAACTCATAACTGGACTCATAGAGAAGTTTGAGTTAGAAGAGCAGGAGGTTGTTCAACTGGTTAATTGCATGCCAGAAAGCGTGGAGGAAATTCGAGTTTTTTTGGCTGGAGGCCGCAGGATTGTGGAGACCTCTAAGCTGGAGGAAATTCTAGCTTTTTTAGATGAGCATAGAAAAAAGGAATAAGGACTTTTTCCAATAGTTATTACTTGTGGGCGAAGGAAGAATGGAGAAAAGATACGAAGAACATGCCTATGTTCTTGACTTTCTGCCCCACGGAAGACCTGGAGCCAGACCAGGTTATCGGGCGGGTGCTCTAGTTCAGGTTGTTGGAGAAGGATATTTCACTCTCCTTGA
>CAYFTS010000081.1:0-10628 GCA_964346135.1 uncultured Candidatus Bathyarchaeia archaeon
GAGGCAAACAAGATCATTGTGACGAGCGGTTCAATGAAAGGAGAACTTCGCGGTCACTTTCGCCTACCAGCAGACAAGATCGAAGTTATTTCCAATGCTATCGAATTAACAAAATACAATTTCTCTATAGACCGCCAATCGGTTAGGGGACGTTACGGAGTTGGACACCATGAAAAGCTAGTTCTCTGCGTGGGTCGTTTGGTTCCTCAAAAAGGAATAGAACACTTGATTCACGCAGTGCCCTCTATATCTTGGCGTCATCCAGAAGCAAGATTCGTCATTGTTGGCGAAGGATGGCTGAAAGGTCACCTAGAATATCTTGCACGAACCACTGGACACGGATGGAAAATACGGTTCACAGGCTTCATCCCTGATTCAGAGGTGATAGCGCTCATGAGCAGCGCCGACGTTTTGGTTATTCCGTCCATTTATGAACCCTTCGGCATAGTTGCTCTAGAGGGAATGGCTGCTGGAGTTCCAGTTGTAGCAAGTCAAGTTGGAGGCTTAGCCGAGGTGGTAGAGCACGACCGCACTGGAATTCTTGTGTATTCAAGAAACCCTGAATCGGTTGCTTGGGGTGTTGATCGAATCTTATCTGATCCCGGCCACGCACATTGGTTAACTGAAAACGCTCGGGAAATGATACAAAAAACTTATAGTTGGGAAGCGATTGGTAAGAAAACCATAAAAGTATACAAAGAGGTTGAAGGGTGAGATGTCTCAAGAGGTGCCTGAAGAGTTTCGCCTTCTCTGTATGTTGCATAATATAGGTGCAACCAAGTGGGAAAAGTCGCTCTCTATCCAAGAAATCTCCCAGTGGACCTCCATGGAAACTTCATCAATAGAATTTCACATTCAGAAGTTGGTTGAGGCGGGTTACGTTCAACCAATCGAGGGCGAGGGAGTTGGCAAATACCACCTCACACCGGATGGAATAAGAAAAGTGTTAACCCTATACAGTTAACATAATCTTTAAGTTGAATCCACCGCGAATACAAAAGAAAAAAAGGAAAGTTAGGCTAACTTAATCACGCTTGCAATATTCGGTTTTAAACCTTTCGTTTAGCTAAGACGGCTCTAAAGGTTTTTCCACAATGGTTGAAGAGACCTATTGTGAGTTCAGTTCTCTTGCCGCTCCTATCCGGACGCCCAGCCATCTTCCAAGTCTTTCGCGGATTAGCGACTTCGCTTCCACATTTCGGGCATTTAGCCATAAATTTTCCTCCATCAACATCATTCATATGATACTACATAAATAACTTTTGGCACGTTTAAGAGTGGCTGAGGGCTTTTGTGAGATGGGTGCGGAGGAAAATGTAGACTTGTAGCCTCCGGCAAACAAGAAATGCCCCTCAACCACAGAAGCTGCAAGCAAAGAATAAATGAGTATATAGGTTTTTCGGAGTGTAGGGAAAATTACGCATATGCACTAAAACAGGTTAGTTTGTTCTATCGGGGCAATTTGATACAGATTGAATTTAGACTCCTTTAAGATATCTGTCGTAAACACTAAACTGAGCTTTTCTTGGGAAAATCCAAAACCTTCACAAGCTTTTCTCTTCTTTCTGAACTGCTTCCCTCAGATTTTCCGCAGCATATTCAGGTGACACAATGTTTATGAACATTCCAGTGCTCTTTTCAAAACCAGCCCAAATAGATAATTTAGGATAAACCTCCAAATGCCAATGATAATAGTCGCTGTCCTCTCTACTTGCCGCAATATGAAAACCAAAGTTGTATGGAGGGTCCTTCAAAAGTGACCTCAAACCGCCGAGACAAGTCCTTAAAGCCACAGCCAAACCTTTCACATCCACCTTTGACATATCCAGCAACGTGGACTGGTGTCTTTTTGGGAAAATCCAAAACTCGAGGGGATGGATGCTTGCCCAAGGAGCGAAAGCAACGAAACCGTCATTTTCCCAGATAAAGCGGGGGCTGGTCCTCTCTTTTCTTAGAATTTCGCAAAACGTACATCGCTTGTTTTTCACCCAAAATCTTTTGCTTGCCTCAAGTTCTTCACCCACAATCCTTGGAACAAGAGGCATCGAGATCAGTTGAGTATGGGCATGGGAGAGAGACGCTCCAGCTTCTCGCTTATGATTTCTAAAGATAGAGACATATTTTGTGTAAGTCTCTGCGGAAATCTCTTCCAACCGGTCAAGATAAGCATTGATAAGATAGATCAGTTGTGAAATCCGCGCTGTTCCGGGATGCTCGTCATGACGAGGCGACTCAACCAGAACCTCATGATGACCAATCGCTTTCTCAGAAACGGCGTTACCCTCCTTAATTTCCAGCATTTCTCCCTCTTGGATAGTAGAAAAGGCAGGGTAAAGATTTGAAAAACATCGTATTACCCAGTTTTTGTGGCGAAAGCCGTTTTGATCCTTCTCTTTCTTAATGTCTCCGTTGGAAGGAACATAAACAAGTACTGCTGGCGGAGTCATGTGCTCGTTACCCGGACAGAAGGGACATTTAACAGCCTTTTTTTCCTGTATTTCTTTCACAAAATCTGTTGGTCTGCGCTTTCTTTCTACTGCAATGACAGCCCATCGGTTCAGCAAATAGTCCTTTCGCAACTCGTTTCGCGGCATGACTTTTCTTCCAGCATAGAACAAGTCAAGAGAAGGGTATTATTATGATTTTTGGGATTCTAGAAGGTTTAAGTAAAGTTCAGCCGTCTTCTTAGCAATTACGTTCCAACTAAACTTTTCCAGAACTATTTTTCTGCCGTTCTTGCCAAGCCACTCTTTTCGTTGAGGGTCTTGCACAGCATTGATTAGTCCCCAAGCAATGTCTGCTGGGTCCTCTGGATTAACGTGGAAGCCGCATTGATTATGACCATTAGGAACCACACTCTCTCTCATTCCACTAATGCCGGCGGCTCCAACCACCACTGGTTTCCCCATACTCATTGCTTCCAGCGCAACTATTCCGAAAGGTTCATACAAGCTTGGGAAAGCGGCTACGTCGCACGCTGCGTAATGGGCTATTCGCTCTTCTTCGGGTATGAATTCAAAACGGAATTTTACAACCTCTTGAAGCTTTAGTGTTTGAACTAGCTTTTCTAAGTACTCTCGCATTTCTCCAAGTCCAACAATAACTAGTTTGAGGTTTGGAATTGTTTGTAAGACTTGAGGCATTGCTGTGATTAGTTTGTCTACTCCCTTAATCCAAACGAGTCTGCCGACGAAAAGCGCCATCAGGTCGTTGTCTCCGATGCCGTAGTTTTGTCTCACTTCTCGCACTTTTTCATCATTCACCTGGCCCCGAGAGTATTTCTTTGGGTCCACTCCGTTGTAGCATACTTGAATCTTCTCTTTAGGGAAGCCAAGTTCTATTAGTTCGCTCTTCATAGCCTCAGAAACAGTAACAATCATATCCGCCATCAACCCACCACGATGTTCAATATTGCTTACCACATCAGATCCATTGCCTAACGTTCGCCCCTTTTCCGTGGAGTGAACATGAAAAACAAGGGGTATACCCAGCTCTCTTTTAATTGCAACGCCTGAAATTACGGAGAGCCAATCGTGGGCGACAATCACATCGTATATGAATTCGTCTCTTCGAACAAGCTCGTTGACTATTTTTGAGGCGCTCAGATAATTGTAAACTAAGATTTGAGAGAAAAGTTGGATGCCTCTTCCCCACTTTTTAACGTCCTCCGCGATAACGTCGGGTAGAGAGTCAGATACATCAAGATGGAGAGGTCGATGAATTTCAATTCCCCGCCAGAGCTCCCTTGTTGGAAGGCTTCCCTTATCGTCATTCATGGTGAAAACGGAAACATCGTGATCGAGCAGAACGAACTTTCTTGTAATTTCAGCAGCGTATGTTCCTAAGCCCCCAACAATCTTAGGAGGATACTCGTAAACCAGAACTGCCATCCTCATCCTAACTTGCTCCTGAAAGTCATCATATTTTTTACATATGGCGAATAGTAGTACATTAACTATTATGTTCTTGTATTCAAAATTTTTTCTTCCATTTTTGGGATACTTATATATCTGAGAAGACTTTTTAACCTTTAGCGTTATAATTGTTATGAAGGGAATATCATGAGTGGAGATCGTATTAGAAAGAAAATTCTAGACATGTTGTTAGAAGCCGAGAAGCCGTTGAGATCATGGGAAATAGCTGAAAAGATGGGGATAAGCGTTCCATCATCCACAATGCATCTGCTTAGACTCATCAAAGCTGGATACGTTTCCACCCTTCAGAGAGGTTACTACACAATTACGGTTCATGGCAAAGAAAAATTAGGCAGACCAAAGATTGACAGGACACAAGCCTCACAAATTCTTCGTTCAGTGCCTCCAGAAGAAGCCTTCCACTTCTACAAGAACATTGACCAATACCTACAAGTCTTCGCAAACAGCTTAAACGATTTTTGCGGAAAAATTCAAACAGTCGACGTAAAATCTGTTGAGTTTCACATGCCACGTGGAGACTTTGAACGGTGGGTTGACAGTTTAGGAGACACAGAACTGGGCAAAAAACTGAGCCACATTAGAAGCATGGGTCTGTCTGGAGAAGACCTTCGAAGAACGGTTTATGAGACAGTTAAATCTCGCTTAGAGGAATTGAAGAGATCATTCTAGCAGCATATGTGTCTCAGCGGCAAATGCTTCGGTATGGCAGTGGGTAGATTAAGCTGGTTTAAATCGGTCCTTCAACTTTTTCAAGAGTTGAGGCAAAGTAGTGTATTCCATAATCTCTGCGCTTAGCCGGGCAGGTTCAAATTCACCCATTCGCCGAAGAACAGATGCGTATTCAACAGCTTCACGACGAGCCATTTCAAAGGCTGGATCATCAAACAGATCGCTTATCAAGGGAACGCCGTCATCGTCGCTAGCGATCTTGCCATTTGCAACTTGGAAACCGAGCGCCACGATTCTTGGTGGACCATCAAAAAGGGTGCACCTGCTATTTCTTAACCCCACGGGCATCAGTGGTCCCCAGTGGCTACCGCGCATCCATCCTTCCACAAAGTAGGTGTGCATGAAAGGTACAAGGATTTCTCCAAGTGCTGGTAAGCCGTGTTGAGCCCTTACAATCGAAACTGGATCATCCTTCCCTACGTATCTACCGGCTATTAACGCAAGCCTTGTTGTGCTTGTGGTTCCACATATAAGGTCGTCCCGCGCTCGCCATACCCGCGAAATCACGTTGCGTCCTGGCGTTCCTATCAATGCAATAAGTTCATACATTTCTTCAGGGCATTTTAGTACAATTTTCTTATTTTCAACGGTGTCAAGAACTTCAAATTTGAAGCCTCCAGACATGTTCGCGTCGATAATTAGTCCTGCGGTGTTGGCGGGGTCTGCAAATATGCGGAACATAGGATAGTTGAAAGCTCCTGGTTCAGTCTTGTCAGCGGCAAAGACAACGATGGGATCAGAACGTCGTTCCTCTATTTCCATTTCAGCCACGCCTGGGCCCATTCCGCGAACGTTTCCGCTAAAGGCTTGCTTCAAAAGGTCTTGTCCCGCACCATATAGCTTAAGGTTTGAAGCTTTTTTCGCTGCTTCTTTAAAGATGTTCCATGCCAACTTGTGAATGTCAGGGTTACTCTCCCCTTTTGTGTGAACCATGAGGAGTTCAAAATCGTCTCCAGCGTGAAACACGTAATAGCTGTTGATGAGCCCGTTTTTCTGAGCTTCTTTCAAGCGTTTTTCGCCTATGTCTAATATGGGTTTAGGCACTGTGTGATGTCCAGCTAAGGAACCTACGTCGGCTTTGATTACCGATATAGTCGTTTTTTCTGGCATTCCAGTCACCTTTTTATTATTAATTTCTGATGTAGTGTTCTACCATGCTTATTAAAAGATTTCCTAACAAAGATAAAGTAAAACTTCCATTTGCTGGTCATAAAAATGCACGACCAGCGAACGAAAAATTCTTCTATGCCAACAACTCAAAAATAGAGTACTTACCGGGAGGAGTTAAAGCGTATGAACTGTCTGAAATGGTTGCTGGTGTAAAGCCTTCCACTCCAAGATGTTGAGGAAGAAGAATTGGCGCCTATCAGTCTCAAGAAGTTTGTAAACGACATAAGCCACTGTCCAGATTGTAAGGCTAACCCTGCCTTTTTCTTGAGTTCTAAAAGGGTTCCTGTATGCATGAAACATTGGAATATCATAGCAGATGCGCCGGTAGCATGGACGAAAGAAGGAAAAATTACCCGCTTGGCAGGAGTTTAATGCGCACGCGCACATGACTTCTTTGATTGTATTCTCGCGAAACTCACTTGTGAATGGGTATGAGGCATAGGAACTTTACAGTTTTTTCGCCATTGTTTTTAAACTGATGCTTTTCATTTGCAGGAACAAAGATAACATCGCCAGCTCTAAACTTTCTTTCTTTGACCTCATCAACCACAAAACCCTTTCCTTCCAGGATGAAGACTTCATGTTCCCAGGGATGACTGTGAAACGGACTATATCCCCTTGGCTCCATCTCGAACAATCTCATTGCAAAATTTTCAGCGCCCATCTCTTTCGTGATAAGCCATCTAACCCGTAATCTTGAGGCTTCTTCTACATCTTTTTCTTCAACGTCTCGGTAATGAAAGATTTTCATGTAATTCACATCCTTGAAGTGACTTAAGGGTCAGCAAGTATTAAGCTTGTGCATTTAGAACCTTATGTGCGTCCTTTCAATCTCCAAATGTGTGCCTTTATCTAACAAATACGAAGATAGATGAGGAAAAGGAAGGCCAATGCACCGTACATGAAATTGTTGAACAACCATGTGGAAACATTATGAAGCTTACTAGCTTCTCTGCAGATTCCATACTTCAATGCTATCTTTATTTTCTTTCAAAAACTCATCAAGAGTAGATTTGTCAGGAGCAGATTGCGCGCCTTCTTGCGTGCATTTTAATGAACCACATGCGGTGCCATACACAACTGCGTCCTCTAAAGTTTTTCCTTGAAGGATGGCGGCGAGGAAGCCAGCATCAAAGGCGTCGCCTGCGCCGATAGTGTCTTTCACCGCCACTTTGAATGATGAAACTAGAAAGTCGCCGTTCGTTGAGAGCGCTATGACGTTTTCTTTACCACCTTTAATCAGGTACGTTTTGTCTTCTCCGACCTTTTTCCTTAACCGTTTAGCAACGTCTAAAATTTTAGTATTGTTTGCGAGAGCTAACAGAGCCTTTACTTCATGCCGGTTAATCATCAAGGTGTCGACGTTTTTTAAAATTGGCTTCAGCTTTCTGAGTCCTAGCTCAGATTTTTTTCGTCCTGAGTCAAAAGACACTGTTATTCCCAAATCTTTGGCTGTTTTAGATGCGTGTAGTAAAGCTTCTAAGTTTGTGCCACTCATGTGGAGGTGGCGGGTATTCTGTATGTACTCTGTGCGAATTTCTTCTGGAAGAATGGGTTCACTTGCCCCGATCATTTGGATAAATTCTGGGATGCCTTGTTTGTTAACTATGATGAGAGAGACTCCTGTTGCATTTTTAAAGTCCACCAGTATATGGTCAGTGTTGACATCATGGTTGCGAAAATTCTGAACGACAAACCAACCGTATTCGTCAAACCCAACTTTTCCAATAATTCCTGTTTTTAAACCTAGTCTTTGTGTGTTCACTGCGACGTTGGCTGCTGAGCCTCCGCCGCTGTGTTTTAATCGACCAGCCATGATGCTGAGTTTATCTGGCAACGGAAAGCTATTGACGTAACATCGGATGTCGTAGAGCACGTGTCCCAAGCATACCATGTCAAGTTTCATTGTGGTTCTACTCCTTTGCTACAATAGAACTAGATGAATCACTTATTTGTCTCACGTCTATCTTATTTCTCAACAAAACGGTGTTTGTAACAAAAATCAAAGGGGGCTCCACCACATTCGTTCAGAACATGACGCATATAAAAGCATGTGCGAGTCCTTGTGGAGACAATCTCCGTGGTCTCACTGCTGTTTTCAGGAAAAACTCTGTTTTCAACATATCTTTTCGCTATATGATTCAAATATGAGGTGTGAAGGGATTGGAACTCCTTGACGGTGATGTGTATAGCAGTTTCTGGGGAAAATTGGTTTTCAGCATTCTGCTGTTATTAGGAGTCAATATGTGTGCGCGTTTTTTCACTTGTGTTTTCCGAATAGTTTTGGCTAGACTAGGGGATACTTTTTTGTTGCAGGCAACTTATACCCTAAGGCTAACGGTTCAAGTTTTTTTAGTTCTTCTATGGATGGAATTGAACCGATTTTTCCATTTGCTATTGAAAACTGTTCAATTTGACGTGTGAATTCTGGCTTTCCGAACATCAGCGTGCCTGTCACACAGTCAACCGCAAGTAGATCAGATCCAGCTATTGCGTATGGGAAGTTGGCAGCGTTTCCCCAGTCGGGACCGTTTCCTTCCATTCCGTATGGGCCTGAGATTATCCCAAAGAGTTTTCCTCTGTGACCTATGTGCCATAAAGTGTAGTAATACAAAATTGCCTTCGCAACATCGTTGTGAGTGAAAGCTTTTTTGTAGTGAGGAAGTAAACCTACTCCAATATTTTTGATCGTTGCTGTTACCAAAACTTGACTGGCTAGGTGGGTTTTTGGCACAGCGAGGGAAATCAGTCCTGATCTATTATTTACCGCCGCTGGAATTTTGCTTATTATTTTGTTTCGCACCTTAGACATCGGAAGCAAATCTTCACCTAGCATTTCATCAACTTCTTTAACGAGTCTAATGCTTTCTTCACGGGTTAGCATGGGTTCATCGCTTACGTTAAGAACCCTCACTTTGGCGCCAGCATCTACATATCCTTCAACGAGTTTTTGGATTCCGCTTAATTCCAAGGTCAATTGAAAACCAAAGTCATAGGAGTCTTGAGTCTGATTTCGAGATTTTATTTTTGCTTTGATTGAAGGACGCTCGGAAATGGGGAATTCTGAGAGAAACTCTTCGGTTTTGTTGAAGATGTATGGACCTTTATAGTAAGAATCGCTCTCGCATATGCTTATGGTTCCCTTGAAACCCGAAGATAGTATGTGGTCAATGACTGCCCTCACAACTAGAGGATGCGTAACACAACCAGTTTCGGGTGGACGTGGATCAACAAGGTTAACCTTTACAAGGACTTCGTCACCTTCTAAAACGTGTTTCAGTTGTTTCTGGATTTCGTTGGCGCGAAGAAAGTTGCGAAGACTTTCATATAACTCTGGAGTCATGCTTTCCTTGAAGGTTCCATTGTAAAGTTTGCATCCGAAAACGTTGTCAATCAAGAATTTCGGTTGGTACATTTTACTAGTTGAGAGCGAGAACAGTTTCTTAAATCTATCTATGTTGTATCTATGGTCAGGTTCTGCATTTCATTTGAATGTGGACTTAACATGGATTCAGAGTTCATAAATCATATAACTAGTTGGAAGTCAAGAATTAGCAAGGTATTTCAGATGTCAAAATACGGTTATTTCCTTCTGGTTCCTATTGACCCAGTTGAAATGAACAAAATCTTCAAAGATTGCAATGTTGATGAAGAAAGAATAGATGCAACCATAAATTATGTTGTTCCAATAATTCGGGAGATCTGGGAAAAAACTAAAAAACTACCCATTATACAGACTGAGCTTCCTCAGAAAAAGCAGAAAAAAGGAAGTTAAAGTTTCCCAACAAAACCAAACCCCTACGCAATTTTTTTCACACAAAAATTCTTTACTATTGTTGCCCTTTGAAGAAAGGAGAATAATGAAGGATCGAGCGAATCGTAAATATTCACGTCAACTATGTAGTTTGCTTCCTCCGTACAAGATAGCATCATTTGTTCGTGATCCTAGATTGAGTGTATTCATCGTACACTGGAGTACACAAATAAGTCTTATATTCAGCATATTTGGATGCTTTTAGTTCTTCTTCGTGGAATTTTTCAATCTTTTTAATAGCTTCCATGCTGGGCCATTCCTCGACTCCAATAAATTGCCACTCTTTGTTTGACCAACTGTAGTCAAGCATAAAATGTAGTTTGTAACCGAGTTCTTCCATTTTCTCGCGGTCCTTACGCATGAACTCTTGCTGTTCCTCTTCAGATAACTTATAATATGCTGGCTTGATTTTGGCGAACATCACTCTGATGATACGTTTTTTCTCAGCCATCTTGTCACCTCCTCCACTCTTACTTAAATGTAAGTCCGTGATTGAACGTTTAAGACTTCTTATCCATTGCTGGTGTGTTAAAATTTAATTCCCAAACCCTCACACACAAAACTTTAATCCCCAGTAAAATGTTATAATGTTTGAAGATAAAGGAATAAGGGTGGTTTCGATGTGGGAGATTTTTAGGCTTACACACCTATTCGGTTTGGCGTTCGGTGTAGGTGCTGTAACGGTAAATCTTATATTAATGATGAAGTCTCGTTCAAACAAAGAGTTTGCGCCAGTATTTATGAAGACCTCAAAACCTATCGCAAAGCTTGTCTTTCTAGGTTTAATATTGTTAACTCTCTCAGGGATTGGCTTTGCAGCACTCGGCTATCCAGAGAAACAGCTCCTATTAGTTAAACACGTACTTATTGCTGTGCTTTGGGTGAACGGCTTATTTGTTATGTTTTCACTATCGCCCAAACTCACTAAACTGGCTCCGAAGCCAGGTCAACCCCCAACACAAGAGTTCCTCTCTATTCAG
>CAYFTS010000082.1:0-3143 GCA_964346135.1 uncultured Candidatus Bathyarchaeia archaeon
TCTTCTTCTATAGGATTTGCGATTTGAACTGCTGGTCTAGAAACTTCCTCAGATTCTTTTGTCAGTTCGGCTGATGCGAAGGTTACTCCGTGGATTCCATCTCGACCTGTTCTTCCACCGGCTAAAACAGCTATGTCTCCGGGCATTGTGTCTCTTGTAAACTTGTTCGTTGGAAGAATTCCGATGCAGCCGCAGTATACTACAACGTTGCCCACGTAGCTTTCATCAAAATATATTGCACCGTTGACTGTGGGTATGCCCATGTTGTTTCCATAGTGGCCGATGCCAGCGACAACTCCTTTGAAAATGTAATTTGAGTGTTTTGTTCCAGGAGGAAGCTTTTCATAGTCATAATCTAAAGGTCCGAAACAGAGGACGTCTGTGCAGGCTATGGGGTCAGCCCAAACTCCCAGTATGTCTCTGATAACTCCTCCTGTGCCGGTGGCTGCGCCTCCAAAGGGTTCTATGGCTGATGGGTGGTTATGGGTCTCCACTTTCGCAGCGATTGCGTAGCCGTTTTCAAAGTCAATTATGCCTGCGTTGTCCTCGAAGACGGAGAGGCACCATGGCAAGTTAAGTTCCTTAGTAGCTTTTGCTATGTATTTTTTGAACATGTTGGTTGCGATTAGTTTTCCCTTTGTCGTTACAATGTCGCCTTTGAAGGTTTTGTGGTAGCAATGTTCTGACCAAGTTTGGCCAATAGTTTGAAGTTCAATGTCAGTGGGGTTTCTTTCTTCTTTTGAAAAGTATTGTTTAACATATTTCATTTCCTTGAGGCTTAAACCGATTCCCAGTTCGTTGCTGATTTGAAGTAATTCTTTTTCATTTGCATCTAACACGTTTATTTCAGAAAGTTCGAAGTCCAATTTTCTCTTAATGTAGAGGTGGGAAGTCATTTCACTTCCTCTATGTCGAAACGATAGTTGTCTTTGGTTGGATTTGCCAATAGTCTCCTGCACATTTCATCTGCGTGTTTCTGGGCTTCTTTTAGAGATTTTGCGTGAAGGGACACTTCATAAACTTTGCTCACTTTAACTGTTTCCACTGGGTACCTTAATTCTTTCAGAGATTTTGCTGTAGTTTCTCCTTCGGGATCAGAATGTCCTGATTTGAGAGAGACCTCGATTTTAACTTTATATCTCATGAGTGTAATATTAAATAATTAAAAATTTAAGTTTTTCTCATACAGAAATTTAAATGAACATTTAAAAACTATAGTTCGATTTTCTTTTCTTTATACAAAGCAACAATTTTTCTTGAATCAGTTACTCGCCCTATCTGCTCAGTCTCCACACCGTTCTTTTCAAAACTGCCAATGATGTCATCTCTATCTTCTTCATCACCAATCACCGCAAAGCCCCATCCCATGTTGAAGGTTTTCAACATCTCCTCATCACTAATTACGCCGCCCATCTCTAATGCAGTTTCCTGAATCAATTGGAATATAGGTTGTGGCTTAAAGTTGTTGAACTCAAACCCGATTCCCTTAGAAAACTTCATCAACCTGTTGAACTTCAAGTAGGCGTCGCCAGTGATGTGAACTAACCCTTTAATCTTATGATTTTTTGTAACATTCAACACTGGCTTAACGTAGATTTTCGTTGGCTCTAGAACTTCGTAAATGAGTTCTCTTTCAAATCCATCGGCAACATCGAATGGTTCATACTTGCCACCCCACTGTTTGAAAATAACTTTTCTTGACAGTGATATTCCGTTACTGTGGATACCAGAGCTTCGTAAACCTATCACCGTGTCTCCTGGTTTAATGTTGTTGCCGAAGACTACGTCTTCTTTAGGTAATTCTCCTATGCAGGCGAAAATCATGTCAAAGCCCTTTCCTTCCACTGCTCCTTTGATAAGTTCTGCTACGTCTCCTATTTCTCCGCTTGGCACAAAACATTCAGCTTCAGTTGCGCCTTTCACTATGCCTTTCATCCATTCGCTTACTAGATGAGGACTAGACACTTGAGCGTGGATGTTGTCCACAACCGCTATGGGCTTTGCACCGGATCGGATTACATCGTTTACTGCCATCGCAACCCCGTCAACACCGATAGTATCGTATTTGTTTGCTAGTTGTGCCAGAAGAACTTTGGTTCCAATGCCTTCTATAACAAAGTCAAAGTATCTATCGCCAACTGGAAAAATGTTGCCGTAGGGAAGTTTAATTATTTTCCCGTGTCTGCTGAAATTGTAGGTTTGTTCAAGAGCCGTCAAGGCGGCTTTAGACTTTGCTCTTAGGTCTCTGTCTACTCCCGCCTCCGCATACGTGAATTCTCTTGACATACATTTCACTTGTTAGGTAACTATCTCCTGAAGTTTCTTGCGTTCCCAGGCTCTCTTTATCTCTAATGCTATACGGTCGCCCATGCTCATTCTACGCTGGTATTTTGCGTTAGAATATTGTGCGCCGATTCCCATGTGAGTGTTTGTTCCACCACCATGTCTCAAAGCTAAATCTTGTGTAACCGGAACGTGCATATAGGCTTCTTTTCCTTCTGGGACATCGTATAAGCCGTACTCAATTGCCATGCCAGGTTCTATCTTCTTCCATGTTATGAGAGTTTGTAGACACCATGCCCCGATTATTCCAGGAGGCTCGTACTTTCTGGATGCCAGCATGAATGCGTCTGCGTATCTATGCACATCCTTAAGTAGTGATTCTCGTAGGCTCATAGGCACGTGGCAAGTGACTTCAAATGAGGGAATTGTTTTGATTTTTTGTTGAACGTCAACGGGGAGTCTTCTCAAACCGTCAAGAATTGTTTCTCTTCTTTCATCTATGGATAGAAACTGGTTTGCTAAGCAAGCTCTTGCGTCCTCTAAGTTTACATTGTACAGTTTTGAATACCAGTTGTCAACGTCTCCCCAGTCTTGTTTTGCGTCTAGGGGGGAATAGAAAAAGTTGAAGTTGGCATGTGGACCAAGGACTATTTGCTCTACTCTAGCTCTTTCTAAAGATTCTTTGTTGACGTTTCCTTTTTTCATTTCCCTCTTAACTTTCTCTTCCAAATCGTTGGAGTTCGCTGCAAAAATGAATTCTCTTTCAAATTCTCTGCTTGCATGTTCCGCTTTCAGCAACATGGGATTGTCAATGGGTTCTTTAAATTTTATGCCTTTTTCAGAAACGTCATATTCATAAG
>CAYFTS010000083.1:0-12595 GCA_964346135.1 uncultured Candidatus Bathyarchaeia archaeon
TTCAAAGAGTTAAGCTCGCCTTTCATCGCCGCTAGTTCCTTTCTCAGTTCTTCAACCATTCCAGCCAAGCTCAAGTTTTGAGCTTCAAGCTGTTCCATTTTGCTTCTCATTCTAACGTGGTTGTTTTCCAAGATTTCGCGCGTGAAGTTGCAACTCATGTACACATCCATTATTTCTTCAACCGCGTTTCTGTCGTAATAGCTTTCCCGGCTTCCCTCTAGGGTGTGGCCCATCAACTGTTCCTTATGTTCATCGTCTATGTTCGCTCGGCGAACAACCTTTCTGAACGCTTTTCTCAAGCTGTGTGTCCATATCCCTTTTTCATCCAACCCTGCCCTCCCCGCAGCTTTCTTGACAATGGCCCACGCTTCACCTTCGCTTAGCCTTGTACTTTTACGCGTTATGAATAGTGGCGTGTCTTCCGCGCTTTCTTTATGGGTTTTCGCAACGTAGTTTCTTAATGCTTCCACGGCTTCGCCTTGAAGGCCTGTAAAGTAGAAGGGTATGGCTACAGCCTTCAGTTTTTTGTCTAAGTCATCGGTGATCTTTAGAACCAGGGGCACCTTTGGCTCTGGGAATAGTTGGTCACGGATGTGCCCCACGTTTAGGCTGCAAGCCGCGTTTATTCTTATTCCGGATTGAAGCAGAGTTAAGAACAACGCTCGGTCACGCAAGCTTGTGGTTGCGTCCACCAGCCTGTAGCTTTGCTCTTTGTCTGGCACGATCTCGTATTTAGCTTTCTTCTTGACGGTTTTAACATAATGCTTCCCTCCTCTCCGACTGTCGAACGGTAGTTGTATGCCATCTTTGTTCCGGTAGAAACTTTTGAGGGCAGCCATATACAGGTTCGCTTCACTCGGCTTTTCTCCCTTGAATGGGTTAACGTATTCCCAAACTAGATTCCGAGCCTCAAACTTGTCGAGTTCCTGAAACTGTTCTGGCGTCAACCCCGTGTCCTTGAGGAAATTGTAGAGTCTAGAGCCGTATTGGATCTTGGTTCCTTCTGGTCGGTCTTTCAGCCACTCTTTCACTCTTGGGTTTTCCATCAGCTTTTCATACTGATATTCAGCTTTCATGAACATCCCATTCTTGTCTCGTTTAGGCATCTCTCTTTCACCAACTATGAAAAAACGTAACTATTATAAAAAGATTATCATAATTTACATGCTAAAAACCTGTTTTTATTAGGTTTCGCGGCTTCATAAACTCTCGTAGAAGGACAGTTGCGTAAGAACCTCGATGCAACGTGAAACTTGATCTGATCTTTCTCTTTGGAGGACTTGCTGAGTCTCTGGATGCTTCTTCCACAGAAAGATCAGTTATAGGAACTAGCACGGTTCGTAGCCTTCCAGGCGCACTTATTTCAGGTAGGGATGGAATATAAAAATCTCGGGAAACAACATCTTCCTTTTCAAGGATTTTCCTTTCAATTTCACCTTGCACTCCTTCGGAAGGATGTTGTTTAAAGCCTATAAGCGGAACGGCAATCCGCATCTTACCCTCTTTTGACGCTTTTTTAACACTTGAAAGGGATTGAGTGGTTGCTTGCTCAAATTCATTTGTTGGAAGCCCGTGTTTATCAAGATGCACTACATAGTCTCCAACCTGTACTTCAGTGAAACCAATTTCTCGCTTCAGTCTTTGACTGAGGAACTTGTTGAAGAGGAAAGACTGATAGGCATGAACAAAAAGTCTACGCAGTTTTGAAGGCAGTTTTCTAAATGCTCCTATGAAATCATTCGACTGTTTTGCTAAGCGAACTAGCATGAGACGTTCATATTTGAGGCGGGGTGGAAAACAGCGAAGTGCTTCAACGAAGTCTTGTGTGTCTTGAAGTTGCTGTCGAGCCTGTCTTGATTCAGGATGTTCATAAGGGCTTGGCTTAGCGAGAAAAGTTAATGCCGCCTTTTTCAAGTCGCCATGTACCAGAAGCTTGCCAACTAGATGGGTAATAGGACGAATGGTGCCGAAGCGTTGATGCCCAAAGAAGTTGGGAACTCCGCCTATACTGGATAACTCGTTTTGTATGTTTTTAACTCGCTTTTCAATCACGGAAGAAGAATGGGAGATTGTTCTGATCGTGATGTAGAAATGGTTTCCCAAGAGCAATTGAGAATAAACTCTTTCTTCAGAAAACCTTAGCGGACGAAGCGTGATATCTTTGATTTTGACTCTTGAAACCCGTTCCGGTGTGACGCCTCGAATACTGATGTGCTGGGCTGTGAATGCCTTAGCGTCCTTTATGCCTGCTATTTGGATACGCTTAGGGCTAATGCCTAACCGCCTCGCAACCTTCTTGACTGCCAGAAAAGTGTCCCAGTCTTGTTTAACCAACACACAAATGAGATAGCGTCCATCTCCAACGGGTTGAAGAGTCTCAGTTGATGAAACTTGGGCTTTCGATCCGTCAATAAAAACTTCTTCAACCACGAAGTCCTCCGTAAACTGGCGGATTCTTCCACCAATTCCCAAGGATTGAGAGGCGTATGCTTCTATGCCAAGTATCCTCTCCAGCTTAGGAACCATCAAACGGTTTTTCGCCTCAGAAAAGATTCAGTTCGCCCGTTATTTTATCCGCTTGATTGGATGGTGCGGGTCCGATTCCTAAGCAGGTGAGTGTGCCTGGTGGAAGTTCGGTTAAGCCTCTGTCTGAAATTAGGGCAGTGGGCAACTTCAACTTTTTGGCTTTCAACTCCAGCTCCAACAACTCTTGCTCAGACGCTGCTTTAACGGCTATTTTGCATTGTCCTTCATCTATCCAAGCTTTCCACCAGTCAAGATGGTGTTTTCTAGCTTGTTCAGCCGCGGAAACCGCGGCGTGTCCAGCCTGAGCCGCGATTTTTCCCTTACTCATCTTCAAATCAACCCGCAGAACAATAACCTGTTTGTATTTAAACTCGGACATACTGATTCCGCATCTCAATTGGTTTAGAGGAGATTTAAATGTTAATTCGTTATTTCAAGACATTTCTCTAGCTGTTTGGCGAGATGAATGAGGAAAAAACGAAGTAGAGAGCCACAATAAGCGCTGAGGGATGCTGAAGCACACGAACCAGCGAGTTTCCCTGAAAATCTAAGTCTCCAACTTCCTCAAGAACCTTGTTAACCTCAAACTTCGAGCATAAGCCAATAAACTTGTCAACCTTGTCATCGGGCAGACGGTTAAGCAGCTTCCTTATTCGATGCATCGCCGCCAAGTCAAAGCCTATCATTTTCTTCCACCGCGACTGATACTGTGATAGAAACTCCTTGGAAAAGTCGTTGTTTTTCAGAGCTTCATAAGCAACTTCCCCAGCAATTTTGGAACACAACGACCCAAAGATTATGCCGCCACCAGTTGTAGGCTTAACCTGTGAGGCAGCGTCTCCAACAACGAGAAATCCGTTTCCATAAGTTTTGGGGATTGCTCCTCCAAGTGGAATTGGGTGAAGAGAAAAACGGGTGATCTTGCTGTTTTTTAGTTTTTTGGATGCTACGGGATGATTGTGGATAAATAGACGTAAATATTTTCGAGGGTCACCAGTTTTTGCGGCTAGACCCACCTTAGCTGAGCCGTCTCTCTTTGGAATGACCCAAACAAAAAAGTTTGGAGCATATCGTCTGCCAAGATACACTTCCACCATGTCCACTTCTACATCTTTCACTTGGTCGACCTCCGCCTCTATCGCATGGACAACCATGGACTTGTCCAGCGTTTGCAACCCAGCTTTCTTCAATAGAGTTGACGAACATCCCTCAGCGTCGATTACGAGACTGGACGCTAAGGTTTCTTTAACCCCTCTCCTCTTAATGGTGACGCCCTTAACAAAATCTGAGTCTAAAATAAATGATTCTGCCCTTGATTCCAAAAGATATCGCACTCCAGCCTTTTCGGCAAGACCTGCAAGGTGTTTATCCAAAAGTTGCCTATTGATGACATAAGTCACTGGCGAGGCGCATCTAACCGTGAACTCTTTCCCACATGGAGAATAGAAAACAGCCCCTTTAATTTCGTTCTCCACAATTTTCTTCGGCAAACTCAAGTCTAAACGCTTTAAGCCACTGACGCTGATGTGACCTGCACAGTGTTCTGGAACCCCTATTTCCTTATGCTCCTCACACACTATCACTTCCGCGCCCAGTTTTGCAGCTGCCATAGCTGAGAAGGAACCACACACGCTATCTCCAACCACAATGATGTCGGTTTTTTTGTTCACGCTTTTTCCTCTCTACATTAACATCTAGTCTTTCGAAAATGCCTTTAAACAATTCCGCTTACTATCTCTTCTCTCTCCCTTCCATCACTTCTACAAAGAGTAAAGAAAAATTCCTACATACTAAGCAACCATGATGTCAATCATCTCTCTCAGGTATATCTATATAATATTAAACTACCCTTCTTTTCTCTCGGAAAATCGGTTTCATATATAAACCCTAATAAAAAATATATTTTATTAGATTGGAATGGTGCTTCATCATAAAATTGTCGAAATGCGCGTGTGTGTGCATATATCTTTAAAAAGAAAGTAAACTAACCTTTTAGGAAGAGGCAATGATTATGGGAAACATATTCTATCGTTGCCCTAACTGTAAAGGGACCTCGATCACTTACGATTATATGTCAAGAATGCTTGTCTGCATAAAATGCCGGATCCCCTTAAAGGATTTTGAAAGACATGTTACGAAGAAGGGATGATGCGCACGCGCATAGACGAAAAAGCTTAACGAAATCTTGTTAGAGGAAATGCGAAAATGAAGTGTCCTAGATGTGGATCAGAAATGATGGAAAAGAGGCAAAAAGGTCAAAGAAGGTCATTCTATAAATGTCCAAATTGCCCCTACAATCTAACCAAAATGAGGTAACTGTTAAGCCCTGTCCATGCATCCAATTCTTTGCCCGTAGCGCCTATTTCTTAGAATTGTTTTTGACTAAGAAAACGGAGGTTTTGCCGTTATGGCTCCTTTCACATTGTATCGCTACACTTTTTCCGTCTTCACTTATCCACACGACTTTGCCAACGTGTCCCTGCTCTAGATGAAACTTCCCATCCGCTGGAATCTTCACCTTATCTCCAATCTTAATTTTCATTGCCCCCATACTGTTCTAAACATGTGATGGTTGATTTCAAAACAACAATCATATTTACTCATGCCACGTAATTCCCTCTGAGTAACTCACTACAACTATTAAACCTTGCCTTAGCGCGCGTTTGTTAATATCGGATTTTTCCCATCCTTAATATTTTATGGAGAAATGTGCGCGCATCTCTCGCAATAGCATCATGCATGCATAAGCTAAAGAATAAAAAAATATCGGTTTTTACCTTATATTTGGCTCTTAATAGCAGCCAGAATGTTAAAAACAGGTTTTTCTAAAAACAGCGGTGAGATTCACAAAAAAAAGAGGGGAATCACGGGAGATATCTCTACAGCGTATGGAAGAAATTAAACACAGCAAATATAAGGAAGTACACGTATACCGAATCACCTTTGAGGTGCAACAATGAGCGAAAGAACAACCGCCACCGTAACCATCCCCACATGTACATCATGTCATCGAATTATATCGCCGGGAACCGAAGCAACCAAGTTTTCATGCTCTAACTGTGGAGAAATAATCATTTGGCGCTGTTCTAAATGCCGAAAGTTCGGAAGACCCTATCGCTGTCCAAAATGCGGGTTCACAGGACCATAAAGAGGAAAAAGAGTTATGGCAAAAGTATTAATTTCACTTAAAATACTTCCATCCGACGTTACCACAGACCTCAACATGTTAAAAAAGAAAATAGAAAAAGAACTGCCAAAATACGCTTCAATCTATAAATTTAATGAAGAACCTATAGCTTTTGGTCTCACTGCACTAATCGCCCACATTGTTATTCCTGAAGAAAAACCTGGCGGCTTAGATAAGGTGGAGCAACAATTACAAAAAATTGACGAAATCAGCCAGATGGAAACGTTGATGGTTCGAAGAGTTCAATTCATTTAAAGTTTATATAGGAAATTGATTCTTTCGAGAGTAGGACTTTCAAAACTTACATGAGGAAGGTTGAGACGTGAGCGAAGTTCAACTGAAAGTTGGAGACGCCCGGCAACGCGATGTAGGCAGAGGAATCGCTAGAATCGACCAGAAAACCATGCAAAAATTAGGTATCTCAGCGGGAGACGTCATCGAAATCGTGGGAAAAAGAACCACATCGGCAATAGCTTGGCCAGCCTACTCCGAGGATCAAGGCCGAACACTCCTACGAATCGACGGTTTCACCCGAAAAAACGCAGGTGTAGCCATAAACGAATATGTGATGGTTCGCCGAGGAAACGTAAAGAACGCGATAAGCATTGCCCTATCTCCCGTCGGCATGAGACTAAACGTGGACGAAGACTTCACCAATTTCGTCAAAACCAGACTCATGGAAAGAACATTTGTAGAAGGAGACGTCACCCTTGTAATGATGCTGGGTCAAGCCATACCTTTCACAGTAACCAAAGCCCGCCCACACGGAATTATAAGGATGACATATGAAACAAACCTCCAAATTCTAACTGAACCTACACCAGAAGCTAAAGGCGTGCCACGCACCACCTACGAAGACATAGGAGGACTCCATGAAGAAATTCAAAGAATACGAGAAATGGTGGAACTCCCACTACGACACCCCGAACTCTTCCAGAGACTAGGAATAGAACCGCCAAAAGGAGTGCTCCTACATGGACCGCCAGGATGCGGAAAAACACTGCTAGCAAGAGCTGTGGCAAACGAGTCGGAAGCCAACTTCTTCTCCATAAACGGACCAGAAATCATGAGCAAGTTTTACGGTGAATCAGAGGCCCGTCTCCGCGAGATGTTTCAGCAAGCTCAGAAAAACTCGCCTAGCATAATTTTCATCGACGAGCTGGATGCCATCGCGCCAAAACGGGAGGAAGTTACTGGTGAAGTGGAGAGGAGAGTGGTCGCCCAGCCTCTCGCGTTGATGGACGGATTAGGTGGGAGAGGAAACCTCATCGTTATCGGCGCAACCAATAGACCGAGCGCTCTAGATCCAGCTCTCCGAAGACCTGGAAGGTTCGATCGAGAAATAGAGATTGGAGTTCCAGACAGGGATGCGCGATATGAAATACTGCAAATTCACACAAGGGGAATGCCGCTGACTGAGGGTGTTGATCTGAAAAAACTTGCTGCGATGACACATGGCTACACTGGAGCAGATTTAGCGGCATTGTGCCGTGAAACAGCCATGAAAGCTCTACGTCGATACCTGCCAGAAATAAACCTCGAAGAGGAGCGAATCCCACCCACCGTACTGGAAAGAATGGAGATTCGAATGGAAGACTTCGCAAACGCATACAAGGAAATCACACCGACCGCCATGAGAGAAGTATACATAGAAGTGCCTACGGTTCACTGGGACGAAGTAGGCGGTTTGGAGGATGTGAAAGAGGAGCTTAGAGAGTCCGTGGAATGGCCATTAAAAAACCCGGAGGTTTTCTCGAGAATGGGAATACAGCCCCCAAAAGGTATTCTACTTTTCGGGCCACCGGGATGTGGAAAAACACTGCTGGCAAGGGCTGTTGCCACTGAAAGCGAAGCAAACTTCATTACCATAAAGGGTCCAGAAGTGTTTTCCAAATGGGTTGGAGAGTCAGAAAAGGCTATTCGAGAGGTTTTTAGGAAGGGAAGAATGGCAGCTCCAGCAGTGATTTTCTTCGACGAGATTGACTCAATAGTACCTAGAAGAGGAATGGGCTACGGCGACAGCGGTGTATCAGAGCGTGTCATCAGTCAGCTTCTCACGGAAATGGATGGAATCCTCGCCCTAGAGGACATGGTGGTTATCGCTGCCACAAACAGACCGGACATTGTAGACCCCGCGATTCTTCGACCAGGAAGATTTGACCGACTAATTTATGTTCCAGAACCACAGCAGAAGGCTAGGCTAGAAATCTTAAAGCTCTACACGAAAGGAATGCCATTGGCAAAAGATGTGGACTTACCTCGTTTAGCTGAAATGACAAAGAGTTATTCTGGAGCGGATATCGAGGCTCTTTGTAGAGAAGCAGCTTTGAAAGCTTTACGTAAGGATTTCAAATCTAAACAAGTCACTTTCGCCGACTTCCAAGAGGCAATGGAAAAAATTGGCCCAAGTGTATCGCCGGATATGGATACTTGGTATAAAAGCTTCCTTAAACAGATTAGGCGAGTACAGAAACCTACTACGCCTGTCGCATAGTAATTAGAGGATTGAAGAGATGCCTATGAAAACATGGAAACCCCATCCACTTTACGTAACCATAGTGGAAATCTTGAAGAAGAAAGGCCCTCTGACGGACACAGAACTTTGCGACCTATTGAAGGAAAGCCACGGAGAATTGGCGTTTGGAGTTGTAAACAAAACGTTGATGAACATGGAAATTGAGGGCAAGATTTACGTTTCAACATTCGCTAGAAAAAAAAGAAGAATTGAATTGGTAGAGAAGAAAGCCGAGGCGTAGAGACCCCGTAGTTTACTTAAAATTGCAGAGCATTCTCAATAGCTGTGACAGCGCTGTCTGAACCCTTAAATCTGTTTGAATATTCGCTTAGTCTCTCAACGTTTTTCTTATAAAACTCTATTTTTTCCTCAATTTCTTTGATGGCTGATTTTAGTTGCCTCTTGTTTTCAACGTAAATGGAACATTTAAGTTCGTCCAGTTTTCTAGCGTTTCCCATCTGCTCAGGTTGAGTTGGTATGCATATGCTGGGTTTCCTATGTTTTATCACTTCAAAACAAGTTCCATGACCACCGCTGAAGACGACTATCCTTGCGTTTTTCATGTATTCTTTTCGCTGATCTTTGTTTAGCCAGCCGTGAATTTCGCAGTTGCCTAATCTTTTTCTGCTCTTGTTGCCGGGTTCTCCTAAGCTTACTATGCTTTTTGATTCTAGAGAAGATAGGAGGGGAATTATTGTTCTGGCTAGCTTGGCTTTTGTACCAGTTGGTCCGCTTATGGGTGCAAATATGTGTTTTTCTGAACCTTCTTCGTATTTCGTGTCAGAAAAAGTGCCAACGAACTCAACTTTTTCTCTGATTCCAAGTTCATCTAAGTTTCCTAAATTGTATTCGCATATGGTATACTTGGGGGTATCTGGAACTATTATTTTGACGCATTTTTTAACATATCTTTCTGTGAATCTTTCTCCTGGAGTGAGTAGAGCGGGGAAGCGGTAAGTCGGTCGTATAATATTGGTAATGTAAATCGAAGGAATTTTCCACTTTTTCCCCAGCCTCAATGAAACAATATCTCCGTCAGAAATGATCAAATCTGGTCTGATTTTCGGAACATGCTTTCTCACGTCGTAGTAGCGACGAACTGTCTCCGTTGAATTGGATGCTTTTAGTTTAAGTGTTCTATGTTTATAATCATACCAAGGTAGAGGAAGCAAGATATTTAGAAGTGAAATGGAGGGCATTATCCCGCGTGGGCTTTCATACCAGCTTATTGGAGTGCAGGGATAAACGTTTTCAAATTCCTTTTTTAATAGCTTATACGCAACTCCTCCGGAGACGAAGTATAGTTCATAACCTTTTCTTTGCAGTTTTTTTCCAAGTGGTATGAGTCTGTTTACGTGTCCCAGACCTAGTTCAGCGCAGGTGAGGAGGAGTCGCATGAGTGGTAAGAAAGATGGGTCAAGTTTATTTTAGTTGTGCCGCACTTTCGTGTTTCTGAAAGATGTAATGCTTCTCCCTTAATTTAGAATCCAGCACGCTCCACAGAAGTCCAATCGTTTGTTAAATGTAATTAACGGCAAATCTTTAATAACGGAAGTCAGAGGTTTTCCTTTGGAGGCGTGTCACTGTCCTAGCCCTATATGAAAGGCAGAAAGAGAACGAAAGGAGAAAAAAATAATAAAACAAAAAGTCCATACAAGGGTGAGGAAGATAGTTTCGGGTGCTACGATCGTAGGCGTCATACTTATCTTTTCCAGCACATGCTTTCCATGGTTTTACTTCACTGGCGTTGCTGAGTATTTTTGGGGATCCGCTGAGGTTTCAGGTCAAGTATCGGCGATAGGAATAGGCAGACTTGATAGATCAAGTGCCGAAGTCACCATGTGGTCAACATCGACCCATTGGAGTTCTGCTGAAAGCGACTTCTGGTACGGATACCTAAGTCTTGCGGGACTAATTCTAGTCGCGATATCTGTTATGGTCTTTATGAAGACGTACAAAACAAACATTTCGACGTTGTTAGCCCTGATAGGAGGTCCGATGGCTGTTTTAGCAGGTGTAACAGCAACAACATACTACAAACCAGCCTTATTCATCATTAGCGGTCCAATCTACATAAGTGAATACCTGTCAACTCAAGATGCTTGGCTCTATGCGAAACAAGCTACAGTAATCTCCGGTCTAGGCCCATGGATTTCCATCATAGGCGGTCTCATACCCATCATAAGCATGATTTCAGCACTCCTCTACAAAATTAGGATGGAGGTAATGGAGTATGGAAGGTGTTAATCGCACCTATAATCTCCACCTTAAACAAAAACCAAATAGCAAAAGGAGAGTGAAAAAATGAAATGGCAATGGTTCAATAAGGATAGGCTTGGTGTTGGGTTCACTCTTGGAATCTTATCTATATTACTGGGCCTCTATGGGATTGTAGAATATGTGAATGCAGCTGGACAGCGTGGAGCAGAGATTATGCTGTTCACTGGGTCTATCTTGATAATTGGGGAAATCATTAATAACGTGGTCGTCGCAATCTATTGGCTTCGGAGAAGACTGGGGAGACGCGAAACTGGACGTGTCGATACGCGAGATTGATGTAGGCATAATTAATAGTTCTTAATCGGTTGGACCACAAGCCAACCAGCCTACATCGCCTTGTGGGACGTGATTTGTTAAAACTGCGCGTCCTGTGAAATGCCGTCAACTAACACGAAAAATTCTTGTGTTCTCTAACAGTTCTTTTATTGTGCATACATGTCAGCAGCTGGGTTTTCCTAGTAGAATAAAGAATGCTATGCCGATGACTGAAATTACCACAATAAAATTCAAAAGAAGAACACGCACGTCTTATAGTTTAGAGTGAGTGACGCTTTTGGGCGTAAATCTGCGTAATCTGGTTCCGAAAACCACTGTTAAACTAAACAGCTTAAGCGGCAAGTCTATTGCCATAGATGCTTACAACGCGTTATATCAGTTTCTCGCCATCATCCGCCAACCAGACGGAACCCCGCTTAAAGACCACACTGGAAGCATCACTAGCCACCTAAGCGGGTTATTGTATCGAACTGGCAATTTAGTGGGTATGGGAATTAAACCCATTTACGTTTTTGATGGAGTGCCGCCAGCCCTTAAAGAGGTAGAAATCAAACGTCGCATGCGAGTTAAAGAAGAGGCTACAATCCAATATGAAAAGGCATTAGCGGAAGGAAAGATTGAAAAAGCCAGAACTTATGCCCAAGCTACTAGCCGCCTCAAAGACTACATGGCAGACGACAGTAAACGACTCCTTAACCTCATGGGCGTTCCATGGATACAGGCGCCTTCAGAAGGAGAAGCACAAGCAGCCTACTTAGTGAAACAGAGAGACGCCAACTATTGCGCCAGCCAAGACTACGACAGCCTCCTCTTCGGAGCCCCACATCTCCTCCGCAACGTCACCATTTCGGGACGAAGAAAGCTTCCAAGAAAAAATGTCTACATTGAGGTGCAGCCTGAAACTGTGGAACTGAACATGGTTCTCAAGGAACTGAACATCACATATGAACAGTTGATAGACGTTGGCATCCTCGTCGGCACAGACTTTAACCCTGACGGGGTAAAAGGAGTAGGTCCAAAAACAGCGCTTAAGCTAATACAACAACATGGAACCATTGAAAACGTGATGCCGAAGCTGAAAGAGGCAGAGTTTCCTGTTGAACCTAAACGAATACGAGAAATTTTCCTCCACCCTAAAGTTACTGACAACTACAAGCTTGCATGGAAGGCTCCTGATGTTGAAGGGGTCATAGATTTTCTGTGTCGCGAAAGAGACTTCTCCGAAGAACGTGTACGAAAAGCCCTCACAAAGATGACGGAGGGAATGAAAGAAATCAAAGGAAAAGTAACTCTTGAAACGTGGTTTGAACGTTCAACCTAGCGTAGTTTATGTCCATGCTTTCCAACCAATGGCACAAACGCGACTCCACCCAAATTCTCTTCTTTAATTTGGTTATCCTTCCTTCTGATGCGCATAAGCGTTTGATACAGGTGGAGGCTTCCAACCGGAATAACTAAGACCCCTCCAGTTTTCAACTGTTCCACCAAAGGCTTAGGAACATCTGGAGCCGCTGCCGTAACCAATATGCGGTCGTAAGGAGCCTTTTCCGCATATCCTTCTGAACCGTCTCCACAGATTACGGTGATTCGGTTTCCGTATCCAGCCTTCTCAATGTTTTTCCTTGCAGATTCAGCTAGTTGTGAAACAAACTCCACAGTGTAAACGTGCCCCCACTTTTTCTTCGATGTATCAGTAGGAGCCACTATCTCAGCTATTGTGGAAGCATGCCACCCTGAACCAGCACCTACTTCTAAGACTCGATGTCCCACTTCCAGTTCTAGGGCTTCATCCATTATAGATACCATGTTTC
>CAYFTS010000084.1:0-43650 GCA_964346135.1 uncultured Candidatus Bathyarchaeia archaeon
ATAATCTCTTGAAACTAGAAAAGCAAAATTAAACGCAAATACCCCCATACAATATGCCAAGTGATATAATATACAATCCTGAACCAATACATTGTAACAAAGTCGTAACGCTTAAAAAAAGTCAGCTGAGACAGAACAACAAAGAAGATGCGCATCAACTCAATAACAGCAAACCACAAAGGCAACTGTCCTGAAACGCCCAAAGTCTGGAAAACAGGTTCAGGCAAAGAGGCAACGAAAATACCCCCCCACACTGTCTTGTTGCTACTTATTCTCTCAGAAAGTGGAGACAGAAAGATTAAGACTACCGTGAGAGGCAATAGTTGAAAAAGGATTTCAGCAACATATCCCATAGCTGGGTAAAACAACAAAGATTTAGGAAACAAAACATTGATATCAGCAGTATATATTCGAGTGCTAAAATCAACTATGATAGCGATTAACCCTAATAGTGCTGCAAGGCCAGAAGCATAAAGATACCCTTTTAGATGCCCCTTCTTGTAAATTGCAAAGCAACCCCTTGAAATGAGAAAAGCGAAAAGGAAAAAACCCAAAAGAGAAACAAGCAAAACTACGATTAACGGATTGATGCCTACAAAAAGCCTAAGAAGAAGAGGAGGGTAGCCCAGAAAACTCAAGACCGCAAGAAGCACGGTAAGTGCAAGCGATATGCTGATGAAGATTAGAAACTGTGAACGTTCAGAACTAAGTGTTTCAAACAGACGGGCTGAGATTGGCAAGTCCTCCTCATCTAGAGATGCGCGCGCGAAGAACCAATAGAAAAAAAGAGATAAAGTGTTTATTGTTGTGTTTGTTGTAGTCTTTGTTCTCTTCTCTGGATTTCGTTGTAGAGGTATTCAAACCACTCAAGTACTTGTGGTAGATTGTACTTTTTTCTCAATCCTTTTACTATGGGCTTCATTTTTTCCCATGCTATTTTGATTGGTGAGCTGAAGAGGTCGTCAACTACACTCATGTCTATGAGTTTTTTGTGCAGAAGAACTCCCACTCCTTCAAAAAACATGCCGACCATGCCGATTGCTATGTGGACTGGTTTCCCAGATTCGTATGAGCCATATTTTTTCTCAAAGTCATTGAAATCTCTAAACTCCGAGCTGAACAACATCGCATGGGCTTCTTGAAATTCTTTGCTACTCAAAGTTGTGTACAGTCTAAGGGCAAGGTCTGTCTGTCTCACTCTAGTCTGATTTCTAATCTGAAAAGAATAGTAGAGAGATCCTGCCACAACGCTTACAGTTGCAATTGCTATCGAAAGTGTCTGTATATCTAACATTCTATCACCTAAGAGAGAATATAAATGAAGTGAATATAAAAGCTACATAGTTAATTTAAAGTTGCATTAGTAATCGCGCGCGCACATGAAAGCTTTTTGAGTGTGTTCGCTCAGAACATGTAAAGGGATGATTATGTTGGTAGGTCTCTTGGACTCTTTGGAAGTGAAGGGACTAACACTTAAGAACCGGATTGTTATGCCTCCCATGCAAACCAGTCTAGCCACCATTGAAGGAGCTGTAACAGAAAACCTCATCACACACTATACTCGACGTTCAAAGGCGCTGGGTCTGCTGATTGTTGAGCACAGCTATGTATCTCTTGATGGTAAGCTCAGCGGAAAACAGCTGGGAGTATACGATGACAGCCTCCTCCGTGGCTTGGAGGAACTTTCAAGCAGCGTACATGCTACGGGCACACCGCTCGTGATTCAGATCAATCATGCAGGAAGAACCGCCAGTAAAGAGATCACAGGAACAAAGCCTGTTGCTCCTTCAGCCATCGGAAATGCCAGAGAACTCCGAGTTGAAGAGATTAAAGCCTTAACCGAAGTCTTCGCCATGGCTGCTGAGAGAGCAATGAAGGCAGGTTTCGACGGAGTCGAAGTTCATGGAGCCCACGGTTTTCTCCTCAACCAATTCTGGTCACCTCTGACCAATCAACGTAGCGATAAATATGGAGGTTCCTTGGAAAACAGGATGATTTTTCCTTTACAGGTTGTTGAAAAGGTAAAGGAAAAAGTTGGAGGAAGACTTCTTCTATACCGTTTAGGCTCATATGATCTGGACCCTGCGGGAGTTCAAATCGAAAGCTCAATCAAATTCGCTTCGAAGCTGGAAGAAGCTGGGGTAGACATCATCGACGTTTCTGGAGGTCTGTGTGGCAGCCGCCCTGCCAATCTCCAGAACACTAAAGGCTACTTCATTCCTCAAGCCCAAAAAATCAAAAAAACGGTAAACATACCCGTCATCGGAGTGGGAGGAATCACGGAACCAGAATACGCGGATAGCTTAATACAGAAAAGACTCGTCGATCTAGTGGCTGTTGGCAGAGCGCTTCTAAGAGACCCAGACTGGGCCATAAACACCATCGAAACCCTAAAGAAACGCTAACTCTCTACACTCTCATGGCGAAACAACATGCATGCAAAATCAGGCTATTCAAGCCTCTTTATTACGTGGTATCCAAACTTCGTTTTTGCAGCTGGCGAAATCTGTCCTTTCTGAAGCGTGAAAACCCACAACAGTTTTTGACTATCGTCCTTATTCTAACTTCACCCCAGCACTAGACCTTATGATTTTAACCTTTTTCACCTTTTGAGTTGAAATAGCATTGGAAACTCTGAAAGGTTCTTTTTTATTCTGAGCAATAACCTTAGTGACTCTAAGTATCGCCTTTCCGTTCTCGTCGAACTCCAAGTCAGTTTTCCTCCCCGTGCATGCATCTATGTGTTTCTACGTAGTGATTCATTGATTTCACAGGCCAAGTTGCAGAAACATTCTTCACATGTCATTATTCCTTTGACTTGCGCAAAATAACACTTGATTTTTGGGGCTCTCAACGATAACACCTAAACATAAACAGGTTCTTAAGTAACATAAGGGATATTTCGAGCGTCGTAATATTTCAGACTATTGTATGCATATTAAAATGCCGTTCCTTCAAAAAAACGGACACAAACCCTCTTCTCCTGAAAAGACGAACCAACAAAGAAATGCATGCGTTTAGACAAGATCATAAACCCGCTCTTCAACGAACCTACCAGATTTTATCTCTTTTTCAATCGTACGCAACAATTGCAAACGTTTAAAAGTAGGCGGATGAGTTGCCACCCAGCGGTTAATTTTCAGCCAACGTGACTTCGCCTCTTTTTCCATTGCTAACTGCAACTCACGCAAGTCTAAAACACCATCCCGATCCAAATCAAACTCATTTTTGTGCTTCAATATCTTCTGACATTCCTTACCAGCCCTGAACGGGTCACAAATGTATAACATGCGCACATTTGAAAACAGTTTGGGAGCCAGTGACAGACCGTAGTTGATCTTGGTCAGTGTGCTCGCCAAATCGTGGGGCGACCGAGTTAAGAACGCGGAGAAGGCATCCGCATAATGTTCCCTTAAACGACTTAATCTAGAAATGCACAAAAGTAAAACAACGTAGGTCAAATACGGTACCACAGCAAGCACAAGCAGTGCTGTTCCTCCATAATTGCGTCGATCGGGCATTCTCTCCTTTTCTTTCCATTTTTCCTCTATCTCTTCAAGTGTGTGATGTTTTTGATAGGACCAATAAGTTGATTCATATATCCACCTGACAATTAAATAGGCCAGTAGTGGCCATAATGAAAACGAAGTCATGATCACAAAATCCCAATGTTTAATGTGGCCCAACTCGTGTCCAATCACGCTTATGATCTCCGATTGGTTCAGATTCCTCAACAGCCCTTCACTAATCGCCAGCGTGCAATTGCTACGTCTCCGACCAAAAACAAAAGCAATGAGTGTTCGGCCAGGTATAATCGCAAGTCTAGGTGTTGGTAGACCACTCTTAGCCGACAAACTCTTCACAGTCGACTCTAGCCATGGATGCTCACCATCGCGCAGGTGTCTGAATCTTGTTGAAGAACTAATGGCCAACGGGCCGACTAGGTGCTGAACGAAAACGATCATCAAGATTCCAAGCAACACAAATACAAAGGGCAGCCGAAAAACGTAAATTGGAAGGAACAATGCCATCCCAAAAACCAAAAATATCAGGCAACCCGAAATTATCATAGAAAGCCTCAGCCGAGCTAACCTGACATTCTATCTCAATAGTTATCTGAACATCAGAAACGAATAAGCCTTTTCGCGCATCCATGCAAGATTTGCGCGGGCGTTTGTAAGCATTTCCACTTTCTGAGTTTCCAATGCATGCATGCACATATCTTCGGACAGGACCATATGTCTGTTTCATCAATATTTCATTTCAAAAACAACGTATATTAAGATACAAGACAATAATTATTACTGGTGCGTGCGATGGGGTACGTTCGCACTTACCGAGAAGAGAAAGGAGAAACACCCTACCTCACCTCCCGATGTCCCTCCTTCTGCGCGCGCACCTTTAATAAAGTACTTTTTGCTTTGATTAATTTGCTTCTGGACCCGGTTAATTGGATACCAACCTCGATTAATTTGAGTGCATGCATGCTCAAATTAGTTGATTGAATGCGCGCACGAGGAGTTTGCAGACTCAACTCGGTCATAGTTTGCGAATTGCCAAGATGCAAATGTATCATGAGGACAGAAAGAACGCATTGATCAAACTCGATGAACTATTGAAGAAGGGGTACAAGACGTTCTATGAGTTTAGGCAAACCATTACCCGTTTCCTTGCATGCATGCAAATTGCTTTTATGTATGTTCGTTGAAAACAGTGGTTTAGAGGTGCTGTAATGCCTTATTGTTCGAAATGCGGAACTGAATTGAAACAGGACGCCAAATTCTGTCAAAAGTGCGGAGCATCTACTAGCAGACGCGTTACAAGAGAGAAAAACCTCGAGTGGTGGGGATAACCTATGGTATATTGCACTAAATGTGGCACCAAAAACGAGGAAGGCGCTAGTCATTGCACTAAATGCGGGGCGAACCTGAAGGTCTCACGAGAGGGAAGGTTTGAAAGACGTGTGGAGGAATGGGGAGAAGACTTCGGAAGACGTGCGGAAAAAGAATGTTTTGGACTCCCCCACGGTGGCTCAATTGCAGGACTAATCATTGGCATCATAATAATAATCGTAGCTCTTTCTTGGATACCTGGATTGATTTCGCCTGAAGTGCGAGAAGTAACTGACCCGCTCTTCTGGCCAGTCATAATAATCGTCTTTGGAATACTGATAGTAGCTGGAGGCCTGTATGGTCTTAGACGCAGATAATACTCCACCTCTTTTTTTTTCTAGAGCTTTCTTCCAAGGAATTTTACGTGCATGCATACATTAAGAAACGAGGACTCTCAAGCCTTTGCGACGTACATGGAGGAGCTAGGAATGACGTAGCGCACAGTTTAGTGCTAATCTTCTAGAAAATTAGCGGTATCTTTTTCACCAAGATTAATTAGGTAATGCAACTGCTTGGGCACAAGAACATAAACAACACTTTAATATACACCCAACTCATCAACTTTGAAAGCGATGAATTCCACGTCAGAGTTGCAAAAAACCTTAAGGAAGACGAAGAACTAATTGAGGCAGGCTTTGAATATGTCACAGAACGAGACGGAGTCAAAATCTACCGAAAGCGAAAGTAAAAAAACACTGGGTTTCTATGTGAAAAAGGCGGTTTTCAGAATAGAAACAGCGCGAAAAATCACCCAGTTCTGCTGTTTCCTGCTATTCAATGCCGTGATATTTGGCCTTGGACCATGGCCAGTGCTTCTTCCCATCATAGGAACCTTGGGAACCCCTCAGAAAACTGTGGGCGAAGCTTTTGGAGCACTTCAACTTATGCTTTTTGAACTTATGATTCCATGGCTTGCATTAGCTTCCTTCATTTTAACCGCAACTATTGTGAACAGAAGTCTCTGCGGCTGGGCTTGCCCTTTCGGTTTTGTTCAAGACCTGCTTGGATACGTGAAGAAGAGACACATACAAGTTTCTCCAAGAACCCATAATCTCATGACTCAGGTTAAGTATGCAGTTTTGGCTGCTGTCCTGTTCATCAGTGTAACCCTATCCATATCGTTGGCTGCAGGAACAGGGCAGAGCTATAAGCAGACGTTAGGCGTTTTCGCTAAAGCACCATTCAACGCGTTGAGCCCAGCTGACACGCTGTTCGCTGTTCTGCCCAGAATCATATTTGATGTTCGTTATGCCATACCAACCTTGCTGGAGACGCCAGATGCCTCGGGAGCAGTGATTAATGGATTATCGTCGGTGCCTTTGCTTCTATGGGCTCGCTTAGCCATCATGATAGGAATCATAGTTTTAGCGGTGTACATCCCGAGGAGTTGGTGTCGGTATTTCTGTCCTAACGGAGCATTGATGGGTTTTCTAGGTCGATTCAGTTTCCTCGGTTTGAAGAGAGATCCAGTGAAGTGTACGAAAGCTACGTGTCGTTCATGTGTGGAAGTTTGCCCCACGTTGGTTCCTATTCTTGAGTTGCCTTGGGAGAAGTTCAATCATCCTGACTGTATTTATTGTTTGAAGTGTGTTGATGCTTGCTCAACAAAGGCCATAAAGCCGAAATTTCCGTAAGAAGAACGAAAACTTCTAAACTTCCAAAGGGAACAGAATGGTTATGAGCGCGGACAAAAGTTGCGTTTTGTCGGTCAACTCAAGCTATGGCTTTACCTTGTGAGGCTTGATTTTCCCACCATTCGCTTGAACTATGTCAGAGAGTTGAATTAACGCTCTGCTAACGCGTTTTTTAGCTAAACTCGAGTTTTCAGCCGTAGTGGAAAGATGAAGCTCTAAATGAGGAATCCTTTCTTCCGCCTTCGGATGAGACTTTATATAAACATAAGGATTATCCTGCACTACCCGATCAATAAGCGGCGCAACCGCAGACTCCCCGATTCCAGTCACATACAGACTTGTTTCAAAAAAAGTCACTTTACCCGCAGCCTGCTTAAGCATAGGCGCAATTGACTCCTCGAATATAGCCTTCATTTCAGAGGGAACCCCTGGCAACGCTATGATGGTGATGTTGTTATGTTTTATGATTACTCCAGGAGCGGTTCCAACAGGGTTGAACAGTGGCTCTGCCCCTTTTGGAAGCTTTGCCATTTTGACTCGGTGAGGAGTTAACTCAACCTTTTCCATTCGACCTTCCTCCATGTATTGGCGGTATTTTTCTCGAACCATTTTCAAAGCCTGATCATGAGTTACCAGTTTGCGTTTCAGCGCCTTAGCGATGCCTTCTAGGGTTTTGTCGTCGAAGGTTGGACCTAAACCTCCAGTGGTTATGATGAAACTTGGGGCGCGTTGAATTGTCTCTTGCAAGGCAGTGGATATCTCGTCAACGTTATCGCCTATGATGGTAATGCGTTGAGTGTTTAGTCCTAGGGTAATGATGCGTTTGGCGAGCCATTGAGCATTAGTGTTTACGGTTTTGCCAATTAGCAACTCATTTCCCACACAGATTAGTTCTATTGACGAAGCCATTTATGGTTCACCCAGTTTGGCGGGATTCTAACGTTATTATTTGGAAGAACATAAGGTAATAACTGCTTCGTTTAATCTAAATCAAAGAGATATGGCGCCCTGGCCGGGATTTATGAAACGTGTAGTTTCTTATGTAGGGCTCCTGCTAGCGATTCGCCCATCTCTGTCAGGCTAACTGAATCCTCTCGCAAATTGAAATATCTTGTTTTCGGAGATTGTTTTGCATCTTCGTTTACCCACACTCTTACAGATTCTGGAACTTCTGATAATTTGATAGATACCTTACTGTATAAGGTTCTCAAGAAATCAAATCTTTGCCCAACCTCTTCGTTCTGTCTAACAAGTTTTCGTATGCTTCTAGCTGGAACTCTTCTTACAATTTCTTCTAGGTCAGATGGCTTTATCTCGCCTCCTCTCAATATCATTTTTAGAAATGGAAATCCAAAGTATAGGAAGACCAAGAACACAGCTATTAGGACAATCATCGACACATTGAAAAATGTTCTCCAAGCCATTTTCTCGCTTAAACCGATCCACTCAAGAGTGGGTATGCCAAGAAAAATGAAAAGAAGCGTAACTACTACAAAAATAGATGAAGTGAGATGTTTTCTTCTAAAGAACAACTCTATTGGGATAAATGGCAATGAAACCACCATTATTGCAGCAAATAAAACCACAATATCACCTCCCAAACCATGGAAAGTGATGTATACCCAGTTAAGAAAAGGAATGGAGATTTTCAGTAAGGCCAATGAGGTCAAGAATCCTATAAAAACCAGAGCTAACCACAAGGGTTCCCACTTTTCTTTACTGTTTAAAGTAGGTTTGTATTCTTTTGAAATGATTGTCGGTGCATATTCGCCGCGCTTTCCTTCTTCAGGCAGCTTGCCTTTAGGTTCTATTTCTGCAATAGCAGTGCCGAAAATTGAGCCAACTATCTTAATGCTAGAGTAGTTGCCTTCCTCCAACATAACTCGCAGCGGTTTCTTAGCTCGTTCTGAGGCCAAAAAAATAAGTTCTTGAGCGAGCCAACGCGTTGTCTTTGTCGCTTCATCACTCCTAACTAGTGCCTCAATGCTTTCTTTTCCTTTTTTGTATGCAATTGAGAATGTGAGTAACAAAAGCAATGCTAAGCCAGTAAAAATCCATGACAAGAATTCTAGATTGAGGACCTGAGCAAGAAGAATTCCAAATGGACTAATGATTAGGCCACCGAGGATTAAAAGGTTCTGTGTGCGATTTGGCAGTCTGTACTTTCTCAATATTTCGTCCCAATTAGTCTGACACTTGCCACCTATCAGATTGACGACTTTTGTGACGTTCCCAGAATAGAAAAATTGTTGACTGGGGACTTTTTTCGAACCGACTATACTCAGCCAGTAAATAGCCTTTGTTAAGTCTGATATTAGTACATCATCAATAGTTCCCTTAACCAGCTTCGACGCGCGTCGAAATTCAAAACAGATATAAAGCGAAAAAATTGCAAAATCGCCTACGAACCAAAACAGCGACCATGGAGGTAGGTTTAACATAAAGGGGACAAATAAGGTTACAACCCATAACATTATGAAAACGAGCATTCTAGGCAGAAGTTTTCTGTACGTGTAGATAACATCAGCGCCCATACAACATAATACGCTTCCCGAAGTTTTAATCTTTTCTACAGAATACTCATATAGCCTTGAAAAATGTCCACAGATTAATGAGAAATCAATTTGGCTAATCTTTCTCCCTTTTCTGAACTAACAAAGCCTACGCTTTTGTAATATCTTCCTACATTTGGAGACTTTGATACTGTAAGCACATATGCGCCATCATAAGGACCATTAATCCGAGAAAACATGCCCATCTTGTAAAGTAAGAATTTGATTTTCTCCAATCCTGAAAGGTTGACGGATTTGAAGGTTATTTCTTTTTTGCTCTTCGAAACGTGGCCTTCTCCATCTCCAAAGCATCTGATCCATTCTCTTCTAACATTTAAATCGCCATTCATAATTTCGGAAGGAATAGTCCAGTTGTGGCTATCGTAAGGACCATATCTTAGCAAATCATTAACAACAGCTACCCGTCTAATCTCCACTCTTCCTCGTTTATAATCAATCCAAGGTTCATAATCATACACTTGCTTTACATGTTCGGCAAAATCTCTTAAGAGAACAGGATCAGTATTCCAAAATTCTAAGCCAACACGCCGATAACTCTCAGTTCGACAAGGTTTGCTCGCCTTTCTATTTCCTTCCGCAACTAAATACGCGTGAATCCCTGCTTTAGCAACACTCATTTCACTTGCATGTGGAGGCAAAGGACGCCTAACGCCCATAAAGCTTCTAGGACCAAGCCAAGCCGTATACCTTACCACGGTTCGTTTACCTATCCCGAGAACAGAAGCTATCTCAGAATTCGTCATGCCTTTCCGTTTCATATCCTTTGCTTTTTCTATTACTGAACTATGGATTCTCATCTTAAGATAAGAAAGGCTACATGTATACATAAAACTATGTTCACTTGGCGATGTGGAAAAATACGCGCTCCTATTAGACCCAGGTTCAAGGGTGGCGCCCTTCGGCGGAAAAGACAACTCTTCTTTTCCTTGGCCGGGATTTGAACCCGGGTCGGGCGGGCGACAGCCGCCTATACTAGACCGGACTATACTACCAGGGCATCAGCTTTGTAATTGACAAAACTACTCTACTTAAGTTTTTCATTGGCGTTGCTTTCGAGCTTAACATCACAAAGCGTTTCATACATCAAGATACGCTGTTTCTCACCATGACAAGCATGCGGACCCAAATTATGAGTATTCGAAGAAAGTTTTGGTCACAACGTGAAGTTCAGATGCATAAGGGCGCCTTGGTATCATGTTTTTGGAGTTTGGACGACTTTTATGCAGCTAGTTTTCGCGTCAATAATTTTTGTGGTTATAGCGTTTATGTGGATTCAAGTATTGGATGTTGGAACTTGGGTCAAATGGCTGTTGCCCACATATAAGATGGAGCATGATGCTATGATAACAGCGGATCAAGAGTCTAGAGGTTTCAAAAACGACTGATAATGCTGTATGAATTTTTGTCGTTTGCAGTTCTTCTTATACTATTTTGGGTGTAAGGTTTTAGTAGTTCTTTGGTTCTGGATCCCTTATGAGTGACCCGGCTGCACAGTGGATTGTTCCGCTGTTCCTAGGAAGTACGAGGCTTGAGCATTCCACTTCGACCACTTCGACGCCTATGCTTTCAAGCCATTTCGTAGCTTTGGGATTCCCCTTTGGCACTAGAATTTTCATGGGTTCAAGGACAACCCCAGTCTCTGGACCTATTTTCTGATCTCGAGTCCAGTAACTGCGACATATTTCGTCTGGAGGTATTATGAACTTCCAGTCCATTTCCGCCTTCATCCAGTCCACCAAGTACGGGTCCAAGTATTTTGGGTCTTGGACGGCTGTGTGTCTGTCTATCATGACGTAACCTAGATTGAGTATTCCTAGGCGGCCTCCGTAGCCTGGGAGAATTCTAATATCAACCTCTGGGTCCTGTAACTTCACTATTCTTGCGAGCTGGATGTGACCAAACTCATTTGCACGCATAACTTCAGTTTTCCTAGTGTTTGCACGAGGATAGTGTACAGCTATGACCAAGTGTTTCTCATCTAGCCAGGCTATGGTACCTCCCTCCGTCATGCCATTGCCCACGATCATACCGACAACTGGGCACCCAATTTCTGCGAGAGTCTGATAGGTGGGGGCTTCCTCTCCTTTGCGTATATTATCATACATGCGTAGTATGACTTCGCCGTAGACTGCTGGACGACATACGTCGTCGGTGTATATTGATTTCACTTGGTAGGGTGGGTCGTTTGGATCAGGTTTTCGAATGACGACTTCTACGCCTTCATCTTTGTAGGCTTTTACGAGATTTTCGTGGTGTTCAATAATCTCGTCCAGGTTGGGCTTTTCTGACATTCTCCAAGCTGCTAATGAGCTATCGTGGGGAGGCCAAGGCGTGGGTTTGCCAACACTTAAAAACTCTTTGCCAGGACGATGTAACAGCACCATTCTGAGTTTGCCGATGTTGGTGTTAGCCTTCCATTTCTTGCCCCAATATTTTTTCATTTCATCTTCAAAGTTCGAGAGAATCTGTGGATGATATTTCATGTATTGTTCATGAAGAGTCAAACCAGTATTTTTCTTAAAAGGGTCTTCCGCTTCTGTCATAAACATAACCAGCTCAGAGTCAATATGCTAGAATAAAAAATTTGTGTGTGTTTTATCATATGTTTGAGAAGGTGTTCATGGAAGAGAGGTGTCTGATAGATAGGCTCTACTATTTTTTGTATAGATTCTATCATTTCATTTTAGTCAGTTTTTAGTTTTGACTTCAACAAGACATTGTGGCGGGCCCGGCGGGAATTGAACCCACGACCCCCGGGTTAAAAGCCCGGTGCTCTATCCTTGCTGAGCTACGGGCCCACGTACGACTTTCATTATTGGAAGCATAAATTAAGGTTTTCTCGTCGTATAATAAGTCATATTCAATAGCCGTGTCAACCAAAGTCTCTTGGCAAAAATAAAAATGTGAATCCCCCTACTTTATTATGAAAAATAATGACAGTGAAGAAAATTTTAGAAGAATTACTGAAAGAAAGGGCTCCAGGACCTTCTCCATCATTCTCCATCTTCCATGTAGTGAAAGCATTGGAGTTAACTGCAAAAGAGGGGCCAATAGGAAGAGGAAAGTTATCTAAAAAGTTGAGAACAGGCGAGGGAGCAACCCGCACACTCCTCAACAGATTAATAGACGCAGGATTAATCGTCACATCCAAGCCAGGCTGTTCACTAACTAAAAAGGGAGAGACAATCTGGAACGATTTTCAGTCAATCTTCCGACAAAAAGTTAAGCTGGAAAAGAGCGAGCTAACACTTGCCAACTACAACATTGCAGTGCTGATTAAAGGTTGCGGAGACAAAGTGAAGACAGGAATAGAACAGCGTGACGCAGCACTCTTGGCTGGTGCTAAAGGAGCAACCACCTTAATATTCAAGAACCAAACGTTAATTCAGCCAGGAATAAGTGAAAACGTGGCTCAGGATTTTCCAGAAACCTTCAACCAAATCACTAGACAATTAGAGCTGGAAGAGAACGATGTGGTTGTAATTGGAAGTGCGGATACGTGGGAGAAGGCGGAATATGGAGCGTTAGCAGCTGGTTGGACACTTATCTAGAATAACGCGTTAAAACGTGAATTTTTCGCCTTCGGTGGAAACACGTTCTAGCATAGCATTAAGGTTTGTCATTCCCTCGTTGGTTTTTGCAGAAACTGGTATCAAAAGAAACTTCAATCCTAGTCGGTAAACGGCATGCGCCATATCGCGGCTTAGCAAACGTTTTGTTCCATTTAATTTTTCTTCAATAGCCGTTTCCAGAGCGTTAGGACTAGCAGACCAATCTACTATGCGGTTGATGTTTTCTGATGGAAGAAGGTCACATTTAGACAGCACATAAGTCTGTGGAACGAAGAAGCGGTTGTAGACAGCGGCTGAAAGAAACAAGTTTGAAACGTAATTGAGAGGATTAGAACAGAAAACAGAATCGAATAAGTACAGAATTGCCTTAGTTTCCTTAGTTAACTCGCTGACAATGTAAGGTCCACTCGCTCGAAAAGCAAAAAGCTCCATCTGACCCGGCGTATCCACAAGCACAATATCAGGACTAAGATTTTCAATTTCCTCTCCAATCATTTCTGTTTCTTCCGCAATCAAATCCGCCGCCATCACCAAAGCGCCGTTGGGTCCAAGTCCATGTTTCTTCATGATTTCTTCAATGCTGACATAATCGCGGACATCAATGTCCGGTGAATATGGTAAAGTTAGAGCTCCCGGGTCCAAGTTTAAGATTATAGCTTTTTGTTTCGTAATTTTCAGCCAGTCAGCAAAAGAAGCGGTGAGAAGAGACTTGCCTGAGCCAGCGGTTCCTATGATAAACACGGTGAACATTTCTTAATCAATTCCCCTGTAAAGTAAAGAGGTTTCGATAAAGAATTCGTTGCAATCTCTTATTTGTTTTTCATAGGAAGTTGATTGAGCAGCTGATTTGCAACTATTACAGACACATCCTATACGAGATAGGTAAGAGTGCTTTCCTGAAGTTCGTGCCCAAACGCTTTCCAAACCAGCCTCAGTATGTCTGTGAAAACTTTTTGAACAAACTCTTCAACTGATGCATAGCCTAATGCAGATTCTTTTATGAGATTCCAAATTTGTTGGTACTCTTCTTCAGATATTGAAATTTCAATTGTATTTCCGAAGCATCTCACGTCATCATCACTCAAAGGTTGCAAGGTCTCATGCGAGTATGCTTTCTTGATAATTTTGTATATTCGAATGAGCTCATCTTCGAGCTGAAACTTGATGAAGAGTTTAGCCAAACCATTCCCTGCTCTTAACAGACTCTTAAGATGTTTTAAGGGATATTTCGATGCTCGAAATGATGTGGATTTTGATGTGCGCACAAGCAAAAAAGATAAAACTGGAGTTTCTGACGTAATGATTGAGGCTTTTGAATGGGAGTCTTTGAGATCATAAGAAAGAGACGTAGCATCCGACTTTACGAGGAAAAACCTGTGGAGCAAGAGAAGCTTAATCGCGTCTTGGAGGCAGGTAGGTTAGCGCCATCCGCTGATAATTGCCAACCTTGGCGATTCGTAGTTGCAATTAATGATGAAGTCAAAGAGAAACTCAGGGCTTCTTATGACGAAGAATGGTTCGTCTCTGCGCCCGTGATAATCATAGGTTGCGCTGTTCCCAAGGAAGGTTGGGTGAGGATGGACGGCCAAGAATACTGGATGGTAGATGTCGCTATTGCTATGCAGAACATGATTTTAGTAGCCACAGAATTAGGTTTGGGAACCTGTTGGGTCGCCGATTTCGACGAAGAAGCCGCTAGAAAAGCACTTAAGTTGCCTCCAAGCGTTCGGGTGGTAGCTATGACACCTCTGGGTTATCCAGCCGTAGAGAAGCGTCCAGTTAGGAATAGAAAACCGCTTAGCGAGATAGTTCACTATAATAGTTGGCGCGCAGGCTGCTAGCGGAAATCGCCAACCTTGTAATGCACACATGGTTCTTAGAGTGCTTCTGCAACTATCTCAGTGAGGTCGCTGACAGGAAGCAACTGAGCTTGGCGGCTAGCCTCATCCAGATTAAGACAGCAGAATGGACAGCTTGTGACTAATAGGTCTGCCTTTGTCCGAGACGCTTCCTCCATCCTTGAAACTCCAATTTTCGATGTTACGTCTGAGAAAGCAGCTTTGACTCCTCCACCAGCTCCACAGCACTGGGAGTTTTCTCGATTATGAGGCATCTCCACCAGTTTCAGACCTGGTATACTTAATAAAACATTTCGAGGAGACTCGTATATGTTGAAGCGTCGACCGAGATGACAAGAATCATGAAAAGTAACCTTAAGCCCAACCTGCTTAGTTAGCTTAAGCTTGCTTGTTTGCAAGAGTTGATTGATAAAATCGCTTATGTGAACTACTTCAAAAGGAAAGTCTTCAACAAGTTTCGGGTAATCCTCTTTGAGAGTTAAATAACATCCCGGACAAACCGTTACTATTTTTTTAACTCCCAATTCCTTGAAGCTCTTCGTGTTTTGTTGAGCCAGTTTTTTAACGGTGGGAGTTTGACCCGTTCTCATTAACACGGAACCGCAACAAAGCTCCTGTGCCCCAAGAGTGGTATATTCTACGCCAGCCGCTGCCAAGATTTTTTCAACAGACTGCACGATGCTGGGTCTGCGGTAGGATAGGACACAACCCACAAAATATAAGACTTCAGCGCTACTAGGATTTTTGCGCTGGTAGGAGGAAGGTCTTTCAGCTCTGGGAAGTCCGAAGGGGTTGCCCTCTGCTAATATTTTTTCGGCAATTTTCTGATGCTTGTCAAGCGGCGCTTGCTTTTGTTTCACTAGGCTTTCTCGAACACATTCGTAAACATCAGTGGTTCGAACTAACGCTGGACATGAAGTTTCGCAAGCTTTGCATAGACTGCAGCAGTAAAGTCTATCCAGAACCGCACTTGTGACATTTATGTCGTCTTCTATCAATGACTTGATCAGAATCATTCTTCCACGAGTGCCCCATGACTCGTTCTGTTTTACCTTAAAGACGGGACACTGGGCTCTGCAGTAACCACACCTAAAACATCGATAAACTTCGATCTCGAGTTCCTCTGGCAGTTTGATGCCCATGTTAGGCTCCAGCCCATATTTTTCCTGGATTAAGAATGTTGTTGGGGTCTATGGCGTTCTTGATTTTTCGCATAACTTCGGTTTCCGAGCTACTGTGTTCCATAGAAAAGAAGGCCGCCTTAGAGAGACCTATCCCATGTTCTCCGGAAAGAGTCCCTCCTAGTTCTAGGGCTGCTCTAAATATATCAGCGGTGGCAGCTTCCGCTCTCTTCTCTTCATCTGGGTTCCTTTCATCATACAGTATAATTGGGTGGAGATTTCCATCTCCAACATGTCCAAACGTAGGAATCAAAACGTTATGTTTCTGTGCAATCTGCTCAATTTTCGTCAACATCTCTGGAATTCGGCTTGTTGGAACAGTGGCATCCTCGTGCATGCTAGACGGTTTCATGGTAGCTAAAGCTGGACCAGCAGACTTCCTTGCTCGCCATAAACGGTCGCTCTCTTCCACAGTTTCAGAGACATCAATTCTCGTTGCTTTTTCCATCTTACAAAGTTTACGCGCCTGTCGTATTCTTCTTTTCACCTCTCCAAGAGATGAACCGTCAAACTCGAAAATTGCCAAAGCAACGCACTCAGGAAACTTCATGTTAATGAACTTGGACACTGCTTCAACCGTTTGTTTGTCCATAAGCTCTGCAGCAGAGGGAATCAAGTCACTGGTCATAACGCGGAAAATTGCTTTCCCAGCATTTTCCAGAGAGTCGAAGTAGGCAGACATCATAAGTCTGTACCGCGGCAAAGGAAAGATTCTGAGTCGAGCTCTAGTGATGACACCCAAAGTTCCTTCAGAGCCAATGAATAGGCGAGTGAGGTCGTAACCCGAAACTCCCTTCCGAGTTTTTGCACCCGTTTCTATGACTTCGCCGTTCGGCAAGACCACTTGCAACCCGAGGGCCCAGTCTCTGAAAGTTCCATATTTTACCGCTCGGATGCCTCCAGAAGATTCAGCCATACATCCGCCTATGGTGCATGCCTCTTTGGAGGCGGGGTCTGGGGGAAGAAAAAGCTTGTAGGGTGTCAATTTGTTGTTTAGGTCTTGCCACACCACTCCGCACTCCACCAGAACTTGCAGGTTGGCGATATCGATTTCCAGAATTTTGTTCATCCTAGTCAGAACTAGGAGGATTCCACCCCTTGCGGGAATGGGTCCTCCACTTAGGCACGTTCCAGCGCCCCTTGGAGTTACTGGAACTTTGAGTTTGTTTGCTAACTTCATAATCTCGCTTACTTGAGACGTGTTTTCGGGCCAAACCACGATGTCAGGCATGCCCACGTTCTCAGAGGCATCACGCGAGTAACACAATAAGTCAACTGATTCGGTGGAAACGTTCTTAGCGCCTACAATCTGCTCTAAACGCTTCTTCAACACTGATTCGCTCACTAGGTTGCCCCCGACCTAAATCAACATACATTCGCATTCCATAATAAAAATGTTTCAAAGAAGTATTTAGTTTCCTCTGCCTTGAAAGAATCGACATCAACAATTTCACCACAAAAATTTTTAATTCGATTTTTTTCTCTCTTTCTCTGGAGAGTCTCTGTAAAATGTCGAAGCGAAAAAGGAAGAAACGGTTTTTCGACCTCTTCGATTTTAACGAGGATTTCCCGTTTGGAAAAGAATTGGCTGAAGGCGGATCAGGATATTCCATCTCAGTAACCTATAACGACACCAGTAAACCCGTGGTTCACGTCAAGACTCGCGGAGACATAGACGTTGCAGAATTACGTAGAGACATCGAGCAACAATATCCTGGGGCTAGGATTGAAGGGTTAGAGAAACGTCCTTTAATTAGAGTGGTGGGTGAGGAAAAAGAAGAAAAGGAAAGAAAATCGGAGAAAAAGAAAAGCAAAACTGAGGATAAGGAGAAGAAAAAGTCATTCATAAGAGTGGTGGATTAAGAGATAATTGTTGAAGGTTTCGCGCGAAAATTAGAAGAGAGACACGAGAATGGAATATAATTCATAACTTGTTTTTATACTTGACTGATATAGAGTATATATTTTATATACTATGAAAGAAGATTCCCCTTTATATTTGACTATTAAACAGAGTAATAGGGATAAAAAATGCGTAAAGAAAAGACAAGAGCGGCATATCCATATCCAATGCCGCCAAGACGACCCGAGAGACCGGGAGAGCAGAGGTGGCCATCACCAACTCCACAGCCCATCTTTCCCGCCAAAGACACTGGCAGAGTGCTTAAACAAATACTGAACAGACTGGACTCAATAGAAAAGCGACTGGAAGCAATAGAAAAATTGTTGACGGCGCAGACGCGGTAAACGTTGGGAGAGAACATTTTAGAATAAGGAGAGCCGCGCGCAGTCTTAGCTATCCTTTTCTTAGCCCCGTTCGAGCAACCAAGATTCCCGCTAACGAAAGGATTAATGCAAAGCCTATCAGAAACTGGAAGTCCAATGCAACTCTTGCCGCATCAAATCCTGCGCTAGAGTGAAGAATAAAAGCTCTTACAGCATTCCCCGCGTATGATATAGGATTGAAATTTGCAACGGATTGGAGCCATTCAGGCATCTGGCTTATTGGAAACAAAGCGTTGCTGGCAAACATGAGTGGAAGATTCAGCAGGTTTGCAACGGCTATGACGGTTTCGTGGCTCTTGATTCGGATTGCAATCGCTAAGAACATTGATGATAGCCCTGAACTTAACAAGAACAAGGCCGCCAATACTCCAAAAAAATCTAAGATTCCGAATGCATCTCCAACTTGTAACCCAAAAGCGAAGGCAATGCTAAAGACGAGCAAAGCTTGAAACATGCCTCTAATTACGCTGGAGCTTACCTTTGCAAGTACGATTGATCCTCTGGGGATTGGCGCTACAAGAAGTTTGTCTAGAAACCCGAATCTTCGATCCCAGACCACTGACATGCCACTGAACATGGCAGTGAACAATACGATAACTGACAACATTCCAGCAGACATGTACGTGAAATAGTCTGTTGTTCCCCCGAATGTTTCACTTATCATCTGATTCAGAAGTACAGGCACTTGTTCTCGAAATTGTGGCGGTAATTGATTCAACAAGTCAGGAGGAACCGAAATCAAACTTGATAGGTTAAACGCTTTTCCGAAAAGACCCAACCAAATAACTGGTTGGATAAACATCATGAAAAGCAAAAAGGGATTCTTTATCCACTTCTTAATTTCTCTCCTAGTCAACGCAATTGTTTCACTTATCATCTCTGCATCCTCCTTAAAGTTCTCTTCCTTCTCCAAATCTCCCCGGTTTCACCTTGAGTTTCTCGTAGTGAGCGTCCAGTGTATTCCAGATAGACTTGGTCAAGAGTTGGCTTAGCCAATGAAACTCTGCCTATCCTCAGATTCATTTTAAGCAGATTTTCCATTATCTTTGGGAGCGCTTCTTCTCCTTTTGAAACCTTGATTCTATACATATCACCGATTTTCTTGACATCTTTCACTTGAGGCAGAGAACTTAACGTTTTTATTCTGTCATTCGTTTTTCGGTTAAACTCTAGCTCAATTATGTCTCCACCAAGACTGTCTTTTAGGTTCGATGGAGTGTCCAAAGCCACAATTTTCCCGTGATCTATGATAGCTATGCGGTCGCAGAGGGCATCTGCTTCTTCCATATAATGAGTCGTCAGAAACATTGTAATTTTATGCTCATCTCGCAGTTTCTTTATGTAATCCCACATGACGACTCGAGTTTGGACATCCAACCCTAACGTAGGTTCATCCAGAAAAAGAACTTTTGGATGATGAATCAAGCCTTCAGCAAGTTCAAGACGCTTCCGCATTCCGCCTGAGTAAGTTTCAACTTTCCTTTTTGCAGCGTCAGTTAAGCCGACAAGACCTAAAGCCTCTGTTATCCTTTCCTTAGCCACTTTGGTTGGAACATGATAAAGCTTTGCTTGAAGCATCATGTTTTCCATGCCCGTGAGGTCTTCATCAACTGTGAGATCTTGAGGTACTAGGCTAATTATTTCTCTAACCTTTGAGTCTTGCTTTTTAACATCGAATCCACCCACCTGAGCAAATCCTTCGGTAGGGTTGAGTAAAGTTGTAAACATGTTTATTGTGGTGGTTTTTCCAGCACCGTTGGGACCTAAAAAGCCGAATATTTCACCTTCCTCCACAGAGAAGGACACATGATCGACTGCTACGAGGGGTCCGAAACGTTTGGTGAGGTTGTTGGCTTCAATGACATGCATGTTCTTTCCTTCTCCTTATTTGAGCTTTGAGGTCTAACTCTTATCAGTCTTTTAATTTCTTCGCTATATCATTCAATTTTTCAGCGGCTTGCTCTATGGCTTCTTTGGCTTCAGTGGCGGCTTCTTCCGAGTATTTTTCACGTAGGCCGTCGAGAAGGTTCCAGCCAGCCATCACCAGTTTTTTTCCTGCTTCGACCAGTTCTCGTGTCTTTTCAGGGTAAATGTTGAACCAGGGAAGTCCAGGGAAGGGAGGCATGAGAAATCCGAATCTTTCGCGTAGTTCTTCTTTTCTCTTAATATGCTCTTGAAGAAACATTTTGCCTTGCTCAGTGAGAGAGTAACGTTTGATCCCTGCTTCTTGTTCGGGAATCTCTTCGGCATATCCCTTGTCCTGTAGCCATGCTATGAGGGGATAGATAGAGCCTGGACTTGGTTTCCAACGTTCATCGGTTCGTTTCTCAATTTCATTCATAATCTCTGAGCCTGACATAGGTTTCTCGTTTAGCAGTCTCAAAACGTAATATCTTAGGAAGCCCTTTGGTACAGACGCCATGTGTCTCATCCAATGTTTGAAAGGAGATGAACACAAATCTATCACCATTGATATCACATGCGATATCAACAGTGACTTATAAACTTTGCTGACACCGATATTATCTCAAAAATCAGCTTTCATGGAATAGTCTAATTTAAGCGGTTTTGAAATGTTCCCATCCTCTGGCTTCTATGGGAACTGTTTTTCTTTTTGCTTCAAGAAGCAAATTTTTTTCTTTGGTGACAACTCCGATTTTGATCAGAGACCCATCAACGTGCTCTACAGTCTTCTTCACTTTATCCCACAATCTCGGTTTGATGGTGACGAGAAGTTCGTATTCCTCCCCACCGTACAGGCTCAGTTCCGCCGCGTCAAGATGGTGCATCTTTGCGAATTGTTTTGCTTCAGAGGCTACAGGAAGGCTGTTAATTAGGAATCCTACGTTGCTGGCTACTGAGAGTTCATGGAGACTCCACGCGAGTCCGTCACTGGAGTCGATGGAAGCGGTTACAGCTTGAGTTTGAACCAGTGCCAAACCTTCTTTCAATCGTGCATGAGGCACATAAACGGCGTTAATAAACTCTTTTCTGAGTCTTTGTGGAACAGAAAAACCTTCAAGCAAAATCTTCAGTCCAGAAGATGTTTTGCCAAAAAGTCCTGTGACCGCTACGATGTCGCCAGGAGTTGCGCCACTCCGCCTCATTAAGCGGCGTTTTTCGCAGATTCCGAAGGCAACGCAATTGATTATTAGGTCGGAGGCTTCGTTGGTGTCTCCTCCTAGAACGTAGGCGTCATATTCGCGGGCTCCTTCGTTTAATCCCTTGCCGATTTTTTGAATGTCTTTTATGGTGAGGTTTCGAGGAACGCCGACGGATGCAAGTATAGCGAGGGGTTGAACTCCTTTGGCGGCTAAGTCGCTTATGTTCATGACCACGGCTTTGCGGGCGGCTTGTTGCATCGTCATGCCGGGTGGGACATCGGTTTTTCCAACAAGCATGTCTGTTTTTATGATGGCGAGTTTTTGGTTTCCGATGTCGATGGCTGAGATGTCGTCTCCGAATGGGACTGATATGTTGGGCATTTGGTCTAGCTGGTCTAGAATGAGGTTGATTATTTTTCGTTCACCTAACTCTTCCGTTGTACTCAACGCTAAGGCTCTCCACAGAATGGTATTGTGTCCGAATGTCTTAAAAATATGCATTTACTCCAATTGACTGATGAAGCCTCGGTGGCTCAGCTCGGTAGAGCGACAGCCTCGTAAGCTGTTGGTCGCGGGATCGAAGCCCGCCCGAGGCTCCATTTGACAATTAAACAACTCCCTTAGGCATGTAGAACTATTTAGACATGGTTGTTTCTCCGCGGTAAGGCATACTTTTTGATGTTTGTCAGAATGATTAAGACACGCAGTAATGTTTATAAGGGAGAGACGTGAATGAGAAGAAAGACCCATTAAGGGAGGAAGAATGATTTTTGAACATTCAAAAGATGAAACGCCGTGCTTTACGTTTGAGACAGCTAATTGACTCAAAGGAAAAGCGAAAGACACAGGCGCTCAAAGAATACGCACACCTCATCTGGCTAATCAATACCCATTCAAAATCTTAGCTCACACGCTCTTATCTTTAATGCTTACTCTGAAGAGAACGAATCCAGCTGCGGTTAGTGCCGCTGCAACGTACATTGTGTATTCAAACCTAAACAGTTCAGAGATAACTCCACCTAACAACGCTCCAAACACTCTGGCTAAATTGATCAAAGAACTAAGTATTCCAGAGCAAGTAGCCTTCTCAACGTTGTATTTCATCAGATAAAGCAGCGAGCCAACGTAAAGACACGACCAAGAACTACCAAGCAAAACTTGGATTGGAACGAGCTGATAAAAGTTTTGAGCAAGAGTGAACGCAAAGAAGGACGTCGACGATAATGCAAGCCCCATGTTGATCAAACTTTTACTCTTGAATCGATCAAGATATGGCATCAGAAAAAATTGTGTTAAAGTGTTTATGGAATAAATCAGCCCAATCCAAAATTTGTCTCCTCCCAAACTCACAATGTACAATGGGTATATGATCCATATGCAACTGGCTCCAGTGTGTCTTATAAAATAGGACAAGTAAACTTGCCAGTTCCTTTTCATCAGTCTCCAAGGGAAGAATGGAACACTGAGACTTGAACCAGCAATATAGGGCATCGTAAAGGAAACGAAAAATGCCATTAAAAGGCAGGCGGAGGACAAGACAAATGCGCCCCAAAACATGGCTATTAAGCCGGCGGTGAAGTTGCCGATAGCCCAGCCTAATGAGGCAAGAGAAGTGAATCTTCCTAAGGAATTTTTTGACTCGTAGACGTAAGCTGTAAGTGCCGCGGGAAACATTCCAATAGAAAGTCCTGCTAAGCCCCGAGAAAGGGCAAGTAACCAAGGGTCTGCCCAAAAAGGCGCAATGAACGAGGGGTCTGTCAATATCTGCATCAAAAATGTTATGGAGGAGATTCCAAGGCCAAGGTGGATGAAGAATCTACGGCCGTACACGTCCGAGGCACGTCCAAAAAGGTATGCTGAGGTGAATACAGCGAATCCGTAGACCGCTCCAATCATCCCTATCTGGGCGTTGCTGGCTCCCAACTCGTCAGCCAAATTGGGAATAAAAAGAAGCGATGCTGAGATGGCTAGGTTAGATAACAGTGCAATAGCATTTGACTTCATGTTGAATCATCAAAAGTCTCAAGATTAAAAACTTTACTGAAATCTTCTGTAACGGAGCAATGAAGTAATCTGAAGAAACTGGTGATTTCATCTTCTTCTTAAACATTCATGTCGCCCAAATTCAGATTCTAACTTCATAACTTATTTTAATATACACCATTAAAATTTGACCTAAATATAAATGCTAGGAGGTTACGAAATGGAACTTCTACCCGAAAAAAGATTTGGAATCTTCTTGATAGTCATCTCTGTCTGGTACCTAATTAACCTAAAAATTTTCAATGCACTTCACCCAATTCTCGCAGTACCTGGCTCTGTGACCTTTTTGGCTGGATTATGGCTTGTGCTGTCACCTTTCACGCCTACAATATCCACAACAGTCATAACAAGATCAAATGCTCCTCCGCAGGCTCCTGCTCCAGCTACAACCAAACCTGAAACAATGCCTACGCCAAAGCCCGCGGCAAAAACTAAACCAAAAATTACCAAAACGACTAAAACAATGCCTTCAACTGTCAAAAAGCATGTTAGAAAGAAGAAGACAACATCAAAAAGCAGCGCTTAGCAACCTCTAGTTAACACGTTTTTCAATGCTTTTTTTCACAGACAATTCTATAGTTTATCCACTTAATTCTCTACTGGCTTAGGACATTTTCAATTTAGCTTAAGATTTTTTCTACTTCTTCTTTGTCCGCATGAATAACGTATTTAATTCCTGACGCATGTGCCGCTTCAGAGGTTAGAGCGACAATATCATCGCGTGTGATTTCTTTTGTAGCGAATTTTCTGGCACCGCACATTAGTTGTTTTAATCCTTGAGTTAATCTCTGGTTGTAGGTGTAGAGACCGATTGCTCCGGTTGGCAATTCTGCAAAATTTTTTCCGAGTTTTTTCTTTAGCCCACCTGCTTCGACAAAGATCGCGTCAATGGTGTTTCCAAATCTTGCGTAGTAGATAGGAAGGTTTCCTTCCTTGATCCTTTGACCCACGTTTTTACCTATCATGGCTGCACTGATGGGGGCTCTAGCCATACCTACAGCCTTTACATAAGGTGCGCCTAGAGCCAGTGCTTTGAAGATGTGATCTTCCATGGTAATGCCTCCTGCGAAGGCTATGCTTGGCACGTATTCTCCTTTCTTTGCTAGTCTATCTGCATATTGATACGTTAATGACCATACCTCTACGCTGGGTATTCCCCACTCGTTCATCATACGCCATGGGCTCATCCCCGTTCCGCCGCCCGCACCGTCAACGGTAAGTAAGTCAATTTTAGCCACCGACGAGAATTTTACAGCTCTCGCCACATCTGCTGGTCGGTAGGCTCCAGTCTTTAGGAAAACATAGTTAGCACCTAAACTTCTCAACTCTTTTACTTTGTTTACGAAGTCTTCTCTATTAACCATGCCAACTCGAGAGTGTCTTTCAAACTCTGTAAATTGTCTTTTTTTGAATGCTTCAACAATGTCTGGATTCTCAGGATCGGGGAGAACTATGTATCCTCTCCTCTTTAGAAGCTGTGCTTTAGCGAGATCCTTAATCTTAACTTCGCCACCGATATCTTTTGCACCTTGACCCCATTTTAGTTCAACAGCGTCCACTTCTAGATCTGAAATTGCATATTCAAAGACTCCAAGTTTTGTGTCTTCTACGTTAGCTTGAACAACAGTTGCACCGTAGCCGTCTTCTCTCCATTTATCATAGGTTTTCACTCTCCATTCCAGTTCTGGAGAATGAACTACTTTTCCATTGTTGATTTTTGAGCCAACGTCCATACCGCATACATTTTCTCCTATCACTTGCATAGTTCCTGATATTGCTGCGCCAATGGCTAATTCTTTCCAGTTGTCCTTAGCAATTTTTGTCGAGCCAAGTGCACAAGTGAACCATGGAACTTTTAATCTTATGCCTTTGCCTTGTCCAATTTTGGTTTCCAAGTCAACATTGGGGAATATGGCTTTATCACTATCTGCATCGATGCCAACAGCGCCTACCGTTGTTCCCATAATGTTAAAATGGGAAAGATTCACAGGATAGTTCTTTTGAGATGCAGTGGTTATCACTCCAAAAGGGGCTGGATAAATGACTTCGCGACCTCTTATAGCGGATTTGGCAATTTCACATGGGCCTAGGCATCCGTCTATGCACGTGACGCAGAGTCCGCTGACGGGACATTGTTCGGTTCTGGTTTTGGTTAGAGTTGCTGGGCTCGCATTCGGTTTTGAATAGCTCATACTATTTTTCCTCCTTTTCTATACATGCTCCACATGAGTCTAGAGTACACATGACTTGACCATACTTTTCAGAACATTGTGGGGTGAAGACAAGACAAGAGTTGCAAAGTTCTCCTGGAGACTTAATCCCACGGCACTGCAGTTCTACTAAAGGGCAAATATACATGCAGGCTCCGCAGTTTCGGCATATTTCACTGGCCATATGGAAGGGAGTGACCACCTCTCTATTTTGACCTCTACCCACAAAACCTATGGCTCCACTTCCCATCTGTTCAGCACACATCCTTACACATAATCCGCATAGAATGCAGTCTTTATTCTCCATCTTGAACCTAACTTTCTCCAATCCCATTTTGGAAGCTAAATCTTGCAGGGTCTTCGAGTTGGGGCATCTAGCAAGCAATAATTCTAATATCAGTTTTCGCCCCTTCATCACTCTCTCCGTATGTGTTTTCACCTTTATCCCCTCTCTAACGGGGTAAAGGCAGGAAGCTACCAGTCTTGTTCTTCTTCCGTCATCAACCTCTACCATACACAAACGGCAAGCACCATAAGGGGTCAACTCATCATGGTAGCATAGGGTTGGAATGTCAATCCCGTAGAATCTGGCAACTTCAAGTAGAGTAGAGCCTTCTTCTGCTTGGACTTTTACTCCATTCATAGTAAGGATCACCATCCAATCACTTCCTATTTGACCATTATCGCTTCAAATGAGCAAGCATCTCGACAGATGCCACATCTAACACATTTAGCGGGATCAATTGTGTGAATTAGACCATATGCATTGATGGCCTGTTGAGGACAAAGTTTCAAACAGGCACCACATCCTGTGCACTTATCTTCAAGGATGAAATACTCGATCAGATCTTTGCAAATGCCTGCAGGGCACTTTTTATCTGTCACATGCGCTTCATATTCTTCTCTGAAATACCTGAGAGTTGACAAAACAGTATTCGGTGCGGTTTTGCCTAGGCCGCAAAGAGAAAAGTCTTTTATCGTCTCTGCCAGTTCTTGAAGAAGATCCAGATCTTCTTTCTTCCCTCGACCCGCTGTTATATCGGTTATGATCTCAAGCATTCTTTTAATTCCTTCACGGCATGGAACACATTTACCGCAAGATTCATACTGTAAAAAGTCGAGGAAGTATCGAGCCACGTCAACCATACACGTATTTTCATCCATCACTATCATACCGCCGGAACCCATCATTGAGCCGGCTTCAGTTAATTTATCAAAGTCCACGGAGAGGTCGAGCAGTTCTTCTGGTATACAGCCACCCGAAGGACCACCAGTCTGAACAGCCTTGAACTTTTTGCCTTCAAGTATTCCTCCACCTATGTCGTAAATGATTCCTTTGAGCGGGGTTCCCATTGGAACTTCAACGAGCCCAGTATTGTTTACTTTTCCAACGAGAGAGAAAATTGCTGTTCCTTTGCTCTTCTCGGTCCCGATTTTTGCATACCAATCTGCGTCGTTATTGATAATTAGGGGAACGCTGGCCCAAGTCTTAACGTTATTCAGATTGGTCGGTTTGTTCCATAATCCCCGTTCGACCGTATGAATGTACTTTGATCTTGGTTCGCCCATTTTGCCTTCTATGGAAGCGACCAACGCAGATGATTCACCACATACGAACGCACCTCCGCCTTGATTTATTTTGATGTCAAAGTCGAACCCAGAATTGAATATGTTGCTTCCGAGGAAGCCGTATTCTCTAGCTTGATCTATCGCTATCTGGAGGTGTTTTAATGCTAGAGGATACTCAGCGCGAACGTATAAGTAACCTTGGTTCGATCCTATCGCATATGCTCCTATAATCATTCCTTCTAGAATGCTGTGAGGATTTGCTTCCATGAGGCTCCTATCACTGAAAGCCCCGGGGTCGCCCTCATCGCCATTTCCAATTACGAACTTAACGTCCCCTGCGGCTTTACGACATAGCCTCCATTTTCTTCCAGTTGGGAACCCAGCTCCACCAAGACCTCGCAGTCCAGATTTTTCAACGGTATCGATTATTTCGTCGCAAGACATAGTTGTAATAGCTTTCGCGAGAGCTTGATAGCCACCAACAGCGACGTAGTCAAGTATGTTTGTGGGGTCAATTCGTCCATTGTTGGCAAGAATATGTCTTCTCTGTTTTTCGTAAAAAGGCACTTCATGTTCATATAACACTTTTTGACCCGTCGTTGGATCTACATAGAGAAGACGGTCAACGATCTCTCCATTTAGCAAGGTTTTCGAAACGATTTCAGAAACATCACGTAGTTTCACTCTCTGATAGAAGATTTCTTTTGGTCCTATTACAACGACAGGACCCCTTTCGCAGAAGCCATGACAACCAGTTTGCTTGGTGCCTATCGGAATTTCTAGATTCTGCTTCTTAATTTCATTCCTGAAAGCTTCAGCAACAACTACGCTGCCACGTGCCCGACAACCAGTTCCAATACATACTCTCACACATGGCTTGTTGGAATCTCTTCGCCGCAACAACGAGTTTTGTAGAGCCTCCAACTCTTGAGGAGTTTTAATCTTTTTCATTTTTACTATACACTCGCACACGCTTTAATGCACCGCGAACTTTCGTTGGCGTCATTTTGTCAAAATAGCGTTCACCGGAGACCATAACTGGTGCTAACGCACATGCACCGAGACAGCGGACCGATTGGAGACTAAACGTTAGATCAGGCGTTGTCTCGCCGTCTTTTATGCCTAGCTCTCTTTCCAAAGCCTCAAGAACCCGTGCTGAACCTCTTAGGTAGCAAGCAGTTCCAACACAGACACGAATCAAGTGCTTGCCACGAGGCGTCAGGTGAAATGCATCGTAGAAGGAAGCTACACCGTAGACCTGAATCATAGGAACATCAAGCTTTTCAGATACGTGTCTCAATGCCCAAGCCGGCAGATAACCATACGAATTCTCAATCTCTTGTAATACTGCGATTAAAGCTGACTTTTCACAGGAATAACTCTCGATAATCTTGTCGACCTTGCTGTACTCATGAGCACTTGCCGCCAAATTTCATAGCACCCCACAAGTCAATTATCTGCTCCCTGTGTCACTAGAAGTGAAAATTTCATGAAGGCTTGGAGTCTGAACTTCTGCTAACCGTTTTTATACCTTTGAAGCTTAACGGCATCGTTTCGGAAATCTCCTCGGTCAGCGTTATTTCATATACGTCTTTTGAGCCGCAATCTTGGCATTCCAAGGGTCTAAACCTGCATGTTTGACAATTTTCTGATTCCATACCGATTCGAAGACAAAAATCCTCGGACCCCTCCTTTTGCCCAACAATCAATCCAACGAACTCAATCCATGTGCTCCCACAATGAGCACAAGCGACTCTCTTCTTACTCAACTCTCCTGTATTCTCTCGATTTTCGATTTCTTTAACGATCTCTGTTATTTCCAAGTAACATCACACAATGTAAGCATATGGAGCACGTATTTAAGGATTTTGTTTGTTCTATGCCATCTAATATAGACATTATAAGCATAAATCTCACTTTACTCTTATAATGTGGAAATTGGAAATGAAACTTTCACGTATATCCGACATCGTAAGATTTTTCGTCGAGAATAGCATAATTTAAAAATTCTGAACGCATAATTTTCTAGTGAGGGTTGAAGCGTGTCCCCTAGGAGTAAAATTGACAAAATTGACGTAACCACTATAAGGGTTCTACAAAAAGACGCACGTGCCGATTTTGCGGGCATCGCAAGGGATTGTGATGTATCAACGGACACGATAAGCAAAAGATTCAGAAGAATGAAGAAAGCTGGCGTTATCAGGGGGACGACAATATTGTTGAACCCGAAAAGTTTCGGCTATGACTGCGTTGCAAACCTAGGCATTGACGTCAGCTATCCACGCTTGAGAGACGTTATTGAATCATTACGGAAGATGCCTGAAATAATCTTCTGTGCCACATCCATGGGTAAATATGACATATTTTGTATCGTAATTACTGAGAACGTTGGACGGCTTAGCCAAGTAAAAGATTTGATAAAGGGACATCCTGCAGTCAAAGATGTCACGACGAGCATTTGGGTAGATGACATTTTGCTATGTCCTTCGAATTTCGAATTTAAACATCTCGAAAGGTAGTGATGGAGATGGATAAAACTGATTTGTTAATAATCGAAAAAATGACAAAAGATGCTCGCATATCTTTTAGAAAAATTGCGAGAGAACTCGAAGTCTCACCAGATACTATAATCCATAGATATAAAACGCTACAAGAAAAAGGTGTAATCCGTGGATCCACTGTTGTAATCGATCCGAAAAAAATTGGCTACCATGGCATGGCTGCATTCATGATAGATGTCTCACCAACACACATCTCGGCAATCGAGCCTACTCCAACTGAATCATCATCAATCTTGGAAAAGTTAATTCAAATGCCTAACATCATCATTGCCACAAAGACTGTAGGAGACCACGATCTATTAGCCATCAGCGTAGTCAGAGATTTCGAACATTTGATTAAGATAGGCGATGATATAGCGAGAATACCTGGAGTCAAGGACTTGCGAATGTCCTTTTGGATTGAAAAAGCAGAACTCTGTCCAAAGTATTTCATAATTTAAGCTCCAAATGTGAATTGTGTGCGCATGGCAAAGACATACATAAACTGGGAACAATTATACTATTCTTAGGTGCGTTGATTCTAGGGGGTGTGATTTTCCGACTGCGGGCTAAAGTGTTTAGTTTGTGGATTTACTAATAATTTGTTAAAGGGGACCTCGAAAAGAGAGATATCTCTCAGGTACATCAATAATTAGACTACCCTTTTCCTGTACACGAATAAAACCCTAATATTATATCTATTTTATCAGATTGTAATGGTGTTTCATCATTAAAATTATTAATGGAAAAGTGTTTTGTGAGAGGAAAAGATATTTTCATAAATCACTAAGCTCTGAGGGAGAAAAAAATAGAGGTTTTTACCTTTGATTATCAATAAAATAATTGAAACCGTAATTCTCGCCGTCGTTCAAGGCGTAACAGAATGGCTACCCATATCTAGTTCTGGACATTTAGTGATTGTGCAAGAGTGGCTGATTCCAGAAGAACTTCCGTTAATCTTTAACGTAATGTTGCATGTGGGAACCTTAGGCGCTGTATTGTTAATGTTCTGGAGAGACATCGTAGAAATTCTCAGAGCACTGGTTAGGTTAGACTTCAAAACAGAGGAAGGAAAGCTAGCTTTATACATAGCTGTGGGAAGTGTGCCCGCCGCCTTCATAGGCTTGCTATTCCATGACATTTTCGAATCTTTCTTCAATAATCTGTTCGCGGTTGGCATAGCCCTACTCATAACTGGCTCTTTCTTATACGTTTCCAAACGTAGAAAAAACAGTAAAGAATTAAGTTGGTTGGACTCGTTGCTGATCGGGATAGCACAAGGCGTCTCTATTATCCCTGGCATTTCTAGAAGCGGCGCCACCATAACCACTGGGTTGTGGAGAAAAGTGGGAAAAGAAAAAGCGTTTAGATACTCGTTTCTGCTGTCTATACCCGCAATAATCGGGGCAACTGCCATTGAATCAACGCGTGTAAACGTGGGCGACGTGGATGTGGCTGTTATGTTTCTCGGTGTCGTGATATCTATGATTGTAGGTTATGTGTCCTTGAAGTTCCTGTTAAAGGTGGTTTTGAAAGAGAAGTTTCATCTGTTTGCGTATTACTGCTGGACAGTCGGTGCGATAATCATTCTTTCTCAGGTTCTATAACCAGTTTGAAACAAATAAAAACTCTAAAAGCAGTGTAAACAGATAAGAGGACGAACGCGTTCAGTTGTTAGGATAGATTAGAAAGTGGAAGCTACGTTATGTCAATTACTAAAAAGGCTCCAAGTGTTGTCTATTGGCTTGGAGATAAACTATGCTTAAACATAACCAACCGATGCTCCAGCGACTGTTACTACTGTTTTAGAAGATACAAAGATGGCATACGAGATTTCAACTTAAAACTGCTCAGAGAACCATCGGAAGAGGAGATTATTCAACAGCTAAAAGGAGTAATCAACAGACACCGTTGGAACGAAATTGTCTTCTGCGGGTTTGGAGAACCCACGCAAAGGCTAGACTGCATTTTAGAAGTTACGAGATGGATAAAGAAACATTTTGAAATGGCTGTTAGAATCGACACTAACGGTCATGGATGTTTATTGAATCCGGAAAGAGATGTGATTAAAGAGTTGAAGGACGCTGGTGTAGACAGGATAAGTGTGAGTCTGAACGCCCATGACGCGGCGACGTACGTTCAGGTGTGTAAGCCGCAGTTTGAAAACGCCTTTGAAAACGTTTTGAAGTTCATCGAAAAAGCAGGGAGAGAATTTGACACAGAAATCACCACCGTAGCCATACCGGAAGTTGACATTCAGAAAGTGAGAGAAATGGCAGGAAAAATGGGCGTGAAATTTAGAATAAGAGAGTATGTGCCTTGCTTCTGGTGAAGATTACATTTGGTTTTAACTTTTTCGCGAGTGTATTATTTTTGCAGAAGTGTCGTCAGATTACATAATATCTTAGGTAGAAAGAGATTCCAGAAATTATTGCAATGAGCCATAATGCCGCTGTGAGTCGCATCCACATTCGCACGGTTCCAAATTTCTTGAAAACAAATGTGATACCTATGCCCTCGGCTAAAATTCCGAAGAGCACATGGATAGACGTTAATGGGAAACCTATTGTGGAGGGCTCATTCAAAACTGCGGAGAAATTCGTCACAAAAGAGGGAAGCATTACCAGTAAAATTCCTATAGCGTTCAAAACAACCATTACAGTCATAACTTTTTCATGTGTCTTAAGGCCCTTCTCCGTTTTCTCTTTGCCAAACTTGACTCCAACAATGAGGATAATGAGGATAATTAATTGAAGTAGCAAATTCAAGTCGGACGCGAGCGATGCTTGAGTTCCTAAAATTCCAGACATGACTTAAAAATAGACAGCATTTGTTTATAAAATATTTCATAACTAAAACAGCCCAGTCAAAAAATTGAAAACTCTTAAAAACGTTCAAACACTACAAGTCTCTAAAGAACAACACAAGGAATTTTTTTCGATGCCATCAAACTCACCATTAACTATAAGACATGATTCTGAATTCTCAAATATCGATAAGTGTACGATTCTCCTTTCAGATTCTTTGGCCCTTAGGATTTATTCAGACACGAAACCGCACAACTCACACATAGCTGATTTGCAAAAGGGCTTAATTTTGGTTCAAAAGGGAGTAGAAACGGTTGGGGAAGGAACGGGATTCGGAGTTCCCGTTCTGCTGTATTCGGATGAAACCTATTTTTCAGGATCGTCTCACGTTTACCTATCTCGACAAAAGGATTTCAAAATTATTCGTAAAGAATTCTTTATGGATATGATTCAGAGAAAGATAATTAGAAAAGCCACATTGGAAAATCGAAAACTGCGCGCCGTACTAAGGTATCTGGCTGAAACCTATCAGAAGCACAGACACTTCCGACTTCTCATGCTGAAAAGCCTATCAAAGAGCATGGATATTCACACCAGTTTTGTAAAAACTCCTCCAGCAGGCAAGGTGATTGTGATTTATGGCATAACTCAAGGTCACATCCAAGTGAAAACAGATTTCAACCTTCTGAGGAGAGAGAATCTTCAAAAGATTTTTGTGTTAAATGAACAAGGTTCAAGGTTTTTCAGAAGATACGTGGATTCAAACGGCACGAAATTGGTTGATAAACAAATCGGCGCTTGGGAGACAATTGAAACTGGATGGGCAAGCATAACGGATCTACAAGGCAGAGTTGGCTTCCGTTTATGGAAGGCAAAGAACACCACATTACGTAGAGGCAGAGAGTTTCTAAAGAATTATAGAGACTGGATTGGGCTAGACTACGAAATCAACCCGAAAAACGCTGTCTTTGAATACGAAATTGAAATTTTGGGGGCATAACCAGCTGAAATGACAACTGTGACACTGGTTTACCCCTATTTTCAGCCTTTTAACGACAAGTCAATTTTTAGGTTTCAACCATTAGGATTGGGCTACATAGCTGCCTACCTGAAACAGAACAACATCTCAGTTGGCTTAGTAGATTGCACTTTCCTCAGCCAACAAGAAGCGCTAGAAAAAGCTAGGCGTTCAGACCCAAAAATAATTGGAATTTACTCAATGTTTTCAATGAAAAACAAAACCATGCAAATCGCTAAACTCCTTAAAGAAAACTGCGACCTGCTTGTTGCTGGAGGCCCACTGCCTACATTGAACCCAGAGGATTTTCTTCAAGACTTTGATATCGTCGTTACTGGCGAAGGGGAAGAAACAATGCTTGAACTCGTCCGTGAAGTGGAGAAAGACGCCGATTTATCAAGTGTAAGAGGAATCGCCTACAAAGAGAAAAACAAAATGAAACTTACTCCTCCAAGAGAATTAATTCAAAACTTGGACAGTATACCGTTTCCTGCTAGAGAATTGTTTGACAACCAAACTTACAAGGATCATTTTTTAAGAAAATTTGGTTACACAATTACATCGCTGATAACATCTAGAGGCTGTCCCTTCAACTGCGACTTCTGCAGCCAACCGATCTTTGGCAATAAGTTCAGAACCAGGTCAGCAACGAATATTGTAGACGAGATAGAAACGGTGCATGCACTTGGATACGAGAGAATATGGTTCGCTGACGACTGTTTCACTTTAAGCCGTAAAAGACTCATTGATATATGCAACGAAATCATTAAACGACGCATAAAAATCGATTGGGAATGCTTGTCAAGAGTGGACACAGTAGACGGAGAAATAACAGAGAAGATGAAGCAGGCTGGATGTGTACGCGTGTTTTTCGGCATAGAATCTGGAAACGACTCAATTCTGGCTTTGATGAATAAACAAGTAACAACCAAACAGGCCAAAGAAGCGGTGCACGTGACTAAACAGTCTGGAATTCAAGTTGGCGCCTTTTTCATCCTTGGTTATCCTGGCGAAACCGACGAGACTGTTTTAGACACGGTGAGGTTTTCGTCTTCGCTTCCTTTAGATTATCTTTCTTTTACTTTTCCCTATCCTATTTCTGGAACACGTCTCTATGAAAGAATGAAAGACAAAATGATAGTTGACAACTGGGAAGAACCTAAACACTTACGCCTAACAGAGCATAAACTGCTGTATCGCTCATCATTTTCTGAAGCTAAACTTACATTTGCCATGCTGAAAGCTACTGTGCAGTTTAGGTTGAAGAGATATTTGGGAACTCGCATCTATAACTTGATAGTTCTTCCCTTTGAACGTCTGACAGACTTTGCGTTCAAACTTATGCGTTGATTTTCAGCCAGCTACTCCCCGCGCGAAATGAAAGATTCCTTGACACAGAATATAGTTTCACTTATTAACCAGTTTTTTGTTGCTTCTCCGTGCCTCGAGTGCAGAAATACTCTGTTGTAAAGTTCATTTTTTCATAGACGGGACAGGAGGGGCAAATGCACCCTACATCATCCTTTATCTTCTTACTTTTCCCTCTTGTTGCAAAACAGTAAGCGATGTAGTCGTCCGCCACCCCAAGTGCCAAGTATGTCGGACAACCTTCACAGATACACATGGACTCAACTTCCTTTAACATCTTTTCCATCGATTCAGGACGCGCTTCCATACCTATTAGACCTCCATTAATTCATACAAACCATTAGCTTAATAGCCTAACGCTTATCCTCCTGGTCAAAAGTGAAGGCTGAGGGACAAAGCTTGTTCAACACACAGATTTCACACTGAGGTTTCTTTGCCATGCAGATTCTTCTACCGTGAAAAATCAGTAAGTCCGTTATTCTCGTCCACTCGGTTTTTGGAACTATTTCCATCAAATCCCTTTCTATTTTATTCGGATCTTCATGCTCCGAAAGCCCCAGTCTTTTGTTGAGTCTGCGAACATGAGTATCCACCGCTATCCCTTCAACAACACCATAAATATTTGACAAGACAATATTCGCTGTCTTTCTTGCAACCCCAGGCAACTCAAGCATATCCTCCATCGTTTTCGGAACCTTCGAGTTGAACTTTTCAACCAGAATTTGGCAACATTTCTTAATGTTTTTGGCCTTGTTTCTGTAAAAGCCAGTTGGTCTTATATCCTCTTCGAGTTCCTCTAAATCCGCATTGGCATAGTCTTCTACCTTTCTGTACTTTTTGAAGAGCGTCTTTGTGACAATATTTACTCTTTTGTCGGTGCATTGAGCGGAGAGGATGGTGGCAACTAAGAGTTCCAGAGGGTTTGTGTAGTTTAGAGCTATTTTTGCGTCTGGATGTTCCTTTTCCAACAGTTCAATTATTTTTAACACTCTAGTTTTATTGTTAACTTTCATATCGATGGATTTCGATTTTTCTTTCATTGCAACATTTTCCCTCACACAACTTCAACTTGTGGAAATCTCTCTTCCTATATCTTTCAACACGACCTTTGCTCTTTTTTTAGCGTCCAGAAAAAGTTTTTCCTTCCTTTTCTCTTTCCTCAAGAAATCAGTCAGTTCCTTCCGTGTTTCAAGCAGGTCCTTCTTTTTCTCTTCTTCGTCCAAAGGTTTGTCGCCTTGCAGTTTTACGTCTCCCTCCCAAAAGCCCTCAGCGAAGTACCAGTCCTTGAAACACGTATATCCTGATTTCCATAACAAATATCCGATGGGAGTAGCTGGGGCTGGAACACCTTGCTCCAAGCCTTTTCTTGTTTCTTCATGGTTCACGTAAATCACCATGATGTGAGTGCTTTGGGGAAGAAGAGCTGAAAGATGTTTGAACAATTTCTCGTCTAACCTTCTCTCAGAAAGGTCTATCCTCTTTGAGGATTCAAACTTCACATGTGGATAATAGTATATTTCTAACCAAGGCTTATAGAACTCTCCTCTCCCTGAAAAATACTTACCGCTCACAATAGAATTTTCAGACATCTCCCCGTCAACAGTTTTCAAGTATAGTTCAAAGTTAGTTTCTTCTACGAACCGTCCCCGAGAAATATTGTCCACGTGGAGGACAAAACCATTCAGTTTTTTTCCTTCGATTGAAGAAATAAATTTTTTATTCACCATTCATATCATCTTGGCATCGATCTAAAACCATTATCAATTTTTAGTCTCAACAGTTTCACGATTTTTGCAGTTCAATTTTTTTAGCTATCCCTTCCGGCTCATCAACAGAGGTGCAGGTTCCTTCGAAGCAAACATACGCCTTCGGTGTTTTAGTGGCTGGATATTTCAGTTCTGTCAGCCTCTCAATGTCAGCGTCGGGATCTAAGATTTCGATTACTTTCAGAGGGTTGTAAACTCTTAAACTTTCGTTTAGGAATCGACGGGTTACTGAATCTGTTTTAGAACCCACTATGTATATCTGCATTGGTCGCAGGTACAATTCAACAGCAAGACCGTAAGCGGCTGCATTGATGCCGTATCTTTGATAGCTTAAGGCAAAATGCTCCAAGGTTCTTCTAGCCGATTCCAAATATTTTTCCTTACCCGTTAAGTAGTGGAGTCTCAGGAAAGCATCGGCGGCTACGCTGTTTTCGTCAAAGGGCTTGACCGAAGCTTTCAAGGCTCCTAGAGCTTCAGTATTTTTAGGTCTATCATAGAAACCTCCAGAATCATTCCACAAGTTGTTGAGCGCGAATTTGGCGATGCTTTCTGCGTAATTCAAGAATTTTCTATCCGAGGTTGACTGATAGGTGTCTATTAGGCACTTTATCATGGAAGCTTGGTCTATGAGTAAGCCAGGTAGATGTCTTTTGCCACTAAAGTAATGGTGATACATTCCCTTTCGTGGACTGAAACTCTTTTCAAGCAAAAGGTCAACTGTTCGTAGCGCAAAATTCCGATAGGATAAATTCTCAAGCACCACTGAAGCTAAAAGATATGCTGAGCTCATCAAGGCGTTCCAGCTTGTGTAAAGAGTTTTGTCAATTCTCGGGGATGTTCTCTTCGAACGTTCTGAGCGGTTTAGTTTGTAGTATTCTTCATCAGCATCTTGGCTACCGTAAAATCCACCGTTGTCTTGGTCACTGAGATTAACATCAACGTATCTGAGGATTCCATGAGCAGTCTCTTTAAAGACCTCTTCCCCAGTAACCTGATAGGCTTCTAAATAATTGACAAGCAACTTGGCGTTGTCTTCACACATCTTTTCGTAGTGGGGAATGCTCCAGTCTCTTGTGGTGGAGTAGCGGAAAAAACCTCCTTCCTCCTTATCATAGATGTCACTGGCACTCATCGTTTGCAGAGTTTTCGTTACGATGTTTAAGAGGGCTTTATGTCCCTGTATATGATATTCTAGGAGTGCCAACGTCAACGCTCTGCTCTGAGGGAATTTAGGTGCATTGCCAAAGCCTCCATGCAACGAATCAAAACTGGACGCGATTTCTAATGTCAAATTGTCAATGGTGGACTGGAAGAACTGGTTATCCACTTCATTTTCTATTGATGGCGTTTTTATCTCTTCTTTTTCTAATTCCTTCAATTTGGCTTTGATGTCATCTTTATTTTCTTTATAGAAGCGACTTACGCGTTGAAGCAAAGGTTTCATCTGTTGTGGTGGAATGTATGTGGCGCCCGTGATCACCTCTCCATTAGGAGTTAAGAAGGCCACGGTGGGCCAGCCGCCCATGTTGTATCGCTTGTCAATGTCTGGTCGCTGGTCTCTGTCCACCCTAATCGGCACGTAATGTTCCTCAATTAGTTTTGCGACTTCTTTGTTAGAGTACGTTGTCTCATCCATGACGTGGCACCAGTGACACCAAACTGCACTGATGGCTAAGAGAATAGGCCTATCCAGTTCCTTTGCCTTCTTGAAGGCTTTTTTATTCCATGACATCCATGAAACCTTTGTCTCACGCAAAAAACATAACCTCCCTAATGCTTACCATAAACGTTGTTGTCATCATCAAAGTTGCTACTTAATAAAAAAGAAAGGAAACGACTGGCAAGGTTTTTAACATTGTTATGAAGAGGCTAAACGAGTAGGGTTATGTCTGCATCTGAAGCAAGGTCAAGGAAAGCTGCCGCACCAGCGATCTGATCTACCTCAGGAATTAAGTCTTCTTTCTTTACACCAAACATCTCCATGGTTGGGCTGCAAGCGTATATTTTCAACAGTCCCGATGCCTTCATTCTTTTGAGCATGTCATATGGTGTGGGATAGTTCATTTCCTTAAGCTTCTTTTTCAGTTGTCCTTCCAAGTGTTTGTATGTGGCAGGTAATCCAGCTTTTTCGAGGGCTCCCTTCTTAAGCATAGTGAGTCCCCAGAATGTGAAGTAGAGGTGAGCCTCCATGTCCATGGCGGTTGCAGTGGTGCCGAGTATGAAAGCGCAGAGGATTTTGTCTAAAGTGCCGCTGTGAACTATTAGCGCCAGCTTCTTCTTTTTTTCGGGCATAAATTTTCACTCCTTTTGTAGGTTTTCAAAATTTTCGAATATAAATTATGCTATAACACTGTTATAAACCTTTTGAAGCTAAATAAAGAAGTGTCAACCTCACTCTTAGTGACCCGCACCTATTTCTTCAGCAATTTCAGGCAGCCCAAGAGCCACTAGTTTCGCTTCAGTTGGAACCCCGTCCTCCGACCATCCTCGGGCTTGGTAATAATCATCTAACATTCTTTCCAGTTCCTTTGGTTTAACGTAGCTTCCTTTCGATTTACCTTTAGGTATGGGTTCCGTCAAAACTCTGTAGGGTAGTGTGTCGTACTTCCTTCCAAAGCCTTCTCTCGCGTTAAACGCTCGTTGGATGTTATAGACTCTTTCACCGATCATTAGAAGCTCGGATACATCCATGTTCATTCCAGTTACTGCCTTCACCATTTCTGGAAAGGCTTCAACATAAAACATGTGCCTCGAGAACTTACACACTCCAAGAATGTCATAAACTGCCATCAAGTCTTGATGAATTTTAACTTCAAAACCCTTATTTTCAGCAGAAAACCTGTTGACGCCAGAAAATCTCCACCATTTTCCCACAAGCTCTGTTCCATACACTCCAGCGGTTAAGTGGTCTCCTCCCCTCACGGACACGGCGGAAGCTAATGCCATACCCTTCATACCTCTCAAATCATATGCTGGCAACTCCAAACCCTTAGAATGAATAGCAAATTTCTCGGAACCTTTGCCCAATCTTTCGCTTGCCGCCTTCACGCCATCAGCTAAGAGTTGTCCGATCTTTCCTTTTCTGAGAGCCATTGCTTTCAGGACTTCTAGAGTTGCTTCAACATCACCGAACTGGAGTTCAACGCCGTCTAAGTCTTCTTTATTCAACAAGCCTTTATCAAAGGCCTCCATGGCCCATGAAATCGTTAATCCCGCTGACAAGGCGTCTAATCCATAGAGGTCACAGACTAGATGGAGTTTACACAGAGCTTCTACATCATCGATTTCCAAGTTTCCTCCTAAAGAATAGATGATTTCAAACTCGGGACCATCAAGCTCTGTTCCAGCGTACTTTCCCTCTGTAATCCTAACGATTCTTCCGCAAGGTTTTGTGCAGTTAGGACACGGTCTATTCCTCACCGTGTAGATGGGCGTCCAATAATAGGGATCAAGCTTAGACAATTCTTTTTCTTTGAGTTTGTCAAAGGATTTGTGGAAGTATCCCTGTTGCCAGTTGCGGCTAGGAAATACTCCCTTATCCCTATTAATCCAGTCGTAGAATTCTGCTGTGCCATATTTGATGTCCAACTTAGAGGCTGGATGCTCTCGAAGAATTTTGCTCCACTTGACTATTACACTCCTTAAATCGTCCCAATCAGCAACCTCAACTTTTGAAGTCCCCTTTGCAACCATGCCCTTCAGTTTTTTAGACCCCATCACCGCGCCCAAACCGGTCCTCGCAGCCTGTCTCTCCTCACAATCTATATCAGCTATCAAAGAAAGGTTCTCGCCCGCGGGACCTATGACAGCGGTGGAGGCTTTATCGTATCTACTCTTCAGTGTTTGAGCTACTTCACGAACGTTTTTGCCCCAAAGACCATTGGCATCTTCAATTTCAACTTTTTCGTCATCAATACATATGACAACAGGGTCAACACTTTTTCCCTCAACAATTAAAAGATCGTAACCAGCTTTCTTTAATGCAAATCCAAATGATGCTCCGGCTACAGCCCGTCCGAAGACTCTTGTTAGGGGTGATCTTGATATGAAGACGGTTTTAGACGCTGTGGGAATGCCAGTTGCGGCTAAAAGCCCTGGAGCAACTATGAGCTTGTTTTCTGGACTTAAAGGGTCAAAGTGTTTTAACTCTTGATATAGTACCCAACTGGCAAAGCCCATCCCGCCAAGAAACCTTTTGGGAAAATCTTTGGGAATCTCTTCTCTCCTAACTGTGCTGTCAGAGAGGTTTACTTTTAGAAACTTACCAGCATATCCCTTCATCTTTCTCCCTCATCTGAACTGTACTACATGTTCTATCTACTTTAACTTTCAATTATTTTTTCTCTTTTTTGGAACGAATTAAGTTTATGTGTAATAGAGAAAGACATTTTAGCAACGGCAAAACATGACTAAATTGGGTTTAAATGTGGCAGCGTGAATAAAGTGAAAAGTGAATCTTACTTCAAAAAAATACTTGTGCCCGTTGATGGCTCGCATGCTTGTCTCCATGCGGAAGAACTAACTGTCGCTATCGCCAAAAAATTCAAATCTAAAGTAACTGTAATTCACGTAGTTCCATATCAACTTGTGCATCCAGAGTTGCGCAAACGTGCATTGCGTTATCCCGTACCATTTACGGCAGTACGCTCCGAAATTTCAAATTATTTTTCACAAATGGGAAAGAAGATTGTTTGGGAGGCTGAAGCGTTGTTTAAAGAGGAAGGCATAGAAGTCGACGCTAGATTTATTGAACATGAAGACCCAGCTGAAGCAATTTTACGGTTGGTTAAAGATGGAGATTATAACTTGGTGGTGATGGGAAACCGTGGGGAAACTGAAGCCGAAGTTTTCTCACTGGGAAGCGTTGCCGAGAAAGTTGTGCGCCATGTGGAGTGCCCAGTTCTGATCGTCAAAGGAAAGACTAAGATCTCAAAAATCCTTGTAGGAATTGACGGTTCTGAAAATGCAGAGAAGGCTCTTGAACATGCTGTTGAACTGGCTAAGAAACATAAAGCCAAGATAACGTTGCTAAACGTTGAGGGTCCTGTACTATTAAGTTTAAAGCCTGAGGTGGCAAAGGAAATTGGAGAAAGCATTTTGTCTGGTGCAGCGGCTAGGGTTAAAGGAGTAGAGTTTAATACGCAAGTGGAATTCGGTAACCCTGCAGAAACTATTATTGAAGTCACAGAAAAAGGGAACTACGACATAATCGTTGTAGGAAGCAGAGGACTAAGCAAAGTAAAACGGTTCTTCTTAGGCAGCGTGAGCGACGATGTAAGTCATCATGCCAGAGGTTCTGTACTAGTAGTTAAATGAAAATGAATGTTTTGTCAGAGTTCTACCTTGGAATCGTGAAGCTTATCTGAACCCTTCAGTTTCTACTTCTTAACGAGGGAAATCAGCATATCCCTAAACTTCTTTTTAAATTGTTGCTGTTCAGCGAATTTCTCATCAGACATCGAGAGAGTTTCAGCGTACTCTTGAACTATCTGTTTGGTAAGAAAATCCACATCCTCTAATTCGGAGATCGCATCTTCAAACTTACTTGAGCCACAACACTCCTCAAGCTTGCTCCTAACGTCGATCAATTGAGTAACCTTATTTTCATTGAATTCAAGGTTAAAACCAAGTCTCTTCAAAGCATTGAGGACAGTTCTCATTTGTTCTTTGGCAAATTCTCTGCTGCGGGGAGTCTTTCCAACGCTGCAAAAGAAAGTTTCAGCAGTCGCTCTGTAATAGCTCTCGATGAGGTGGTCAATACGTTCTTCTCGTGCCACCTCTACTAAGTCTCCCTTCAGAAGCTTCTTTACGTGGTGGTAAACCGCTTGAGGGGTAATGTTGAGTTCTGCAGCTATTTGACTCACAGTCATTTCTTTGGCTCGAAGCAGAAACACTATTTTTCTTCTGGTTTCGTCGCCTAACAGCTGGAACGCTTCAGGGTCTTGTATCATTTTTATCGGCTTCAAGGTGTCTCACAGATAAAGAAAGAGTTTAAATTAATATAAAAGCGTTTCTCTACTAAAACAAAAACTTTATAAGAAGCGATATCATTTGTATTAAAATGCCTGTTTAAGTATTAAAAGAGATGATGAATATGTCCACAACACCCACACGGAGAAAAAACACGCTCTCTCTACTCATGAAAACACTTAGACTATTGGGAATAAATAGAGGTTTTGTACAATCGTCAAGCACTCAAAAAGAAGAAAACACCCGCATAAATACTCCAGAAGACAACAACAGTCCTAATATTCTCGCATTGAAAGCAGCGGAAACTGCTTTATTAGAAATAGAACGCGAAAAAGCTGAAGCAATCATGGAAAGGCAAAGACGCTCCCTCATATGCTAGAAATGGCACTGCAATCATTTTTACCATCGACTAGCGCCTCCCTTGTTGAAAGAGCAAAAGAAATTGTATGACCCATAAGGTGTTTGCGCGCACAGCCAAGTTCTATAACGATTTTTTCACAATGTATCTAGTCAACAACATGTTTACATAGTCTTCTAGGGTTAAGTTGCGCTCTCGCGCTTCACGTGCCAGATGCAAGAATAGACCTGGAGAAACCGGTATCGCTCGCGGAAGCCAAAAACCCTCTAAATATTTCACTACGCAGTAACGGATGAAATCTTCCAAGCCAAGGCCGAAGTCCTCTGCGGCTGCTTTAACTGCTTCGATGTGTTCTTTTGATGCAGTGTATTTGATTACGAGAGTTTCGTTTTTGCTCATTTTGCTCTTACCTTCTGTTTCTTATTGATGACGTGGCGCCAGCAAAGCAAACACTAAGGTATTCCCTTCCAATGCTCCGATAGGTAGACTACTCGCACTCAAAGATATCATTCTTGGTTTGGTTTTCTGTTGGGGAAAGCAGGTACCGTGTATACATCAACGACGCCGGTGGCTTGAGCTAACTTTTCGCGTATGAACTCTAAGGCTTGATTAGAGTTGTCGGCGTCAAACCACATGGCTACGTCCCAAGTTCCGAAAACGTTCATGACGTATTGCAGGTCTACTCCTGGGCTAGGCTTTTGAGGAAGGCTTCTTAGGTCGTTAATTATATCTGTTACTTTCGTTGGACTAAGCTTCAGCAGAACCAAATATTGTGTCACACCAATACACCTCCGATTCTGTTTCTGATTTCTATTCGTGCTAAAGCTTCTACCATTGAAAGTCATTTAGCTCTTATGAACTGTAAATAATAATTATTAAAATACGTTTACGCGTGCGCAT
>CAYFTS010000085.1:0-14471 GCA_964346135.1 uncultured Candidatus Bathyarchaeia archaeon
AGGAGCAGTAGAGAAGGAACTAAAAAAGTTTGGCATAACAGTTTCAAAACCAGTCTTAGCTATAATATGCAATAAGTGCAAGTCTACTTAACTATAATAGAAGAATGAAGCTTAAGCTAGGGAAATGATGTGGTATTCTACCTCTTTCCCATGCGACTTATCTATAACGTGTGCTTAGAAGAAGAGATGCTGAGTAGTGTTTACTTCATCTTGCTTGATATTTGTATATAATGAAGATGTGGGATTTTGCTGGTTACATTGGCAGTGCTATGACGGTCAATGACCTCTCGATTACCACACCCGCGTCAGTTCCACCCTCAACCTTCCATTGAATTTTGACTGTATGTGTGCTTGCGCTGATATCTGGCAGGTTCCATGTGAAGGAGTAAGTGCCCTTGGTTAATTTGGTTCCTTCTGTTAAGACTATTTCTACTGGAATAGGAATAGCCTCATCAGGCGTAGCTTCATCAGCAATAGCTCGCACCAGAATAGAGTCTCCAAGTACCTCCACATAAGCAGTTGCACTGAACACAATTATTATGTGACTCGTTCTCGCCAAAGTTATGCTCACTGACATGTCGGGCATGTCGATCCATGTCGTTGATGTTGTCGCTGCCAAATCTGGGTGATAAGTGTAGCTGAACGGAATCGCTTGGGATGTGAGCTTGAGATTGGTAACTGCGCCATCAGCTATGTCTGCTGCAGTTAGGGTTCCATCCAGTATTTTGGCTGAGGTAACGTTTCCATCTGCCAACTTAGCAGTTATAACGGCGCTGTCTGCAATTTTAGCTGTGGTAACTGCTCTATCACTGATATGAGTAGTTCCGAATGGGAAAATGTTTGGCGCTACATAAACGACAGCTAAAGTAGTAATCAAAGTCAGAATCCAAGTTACAACAATTACGGAAATCACCTTCTTTCTCGAAATTGCTCCTTCAGACATAACATCACCTCCTATCTTCTTAGTTTGACTACTGATTCATTTCAAGTAGCATTAATAATTTAAGGAGAAATGTTCCATAGAACAAAAATATTATGTGTTACCTCACTATGTTCCTATCTCTGTACTTATAGAAGATTGTTTCGTAAATTAGAAATACGAGTTACTACAATGGTTAGAGGGGGGAAGGGATAGTTAGTGAAAGAAAAGAAGTATCTGCTAGTTTTTGTTGTTCTTCTTATGTTTCCATCTGGTCTCGTGATGGCTAATGTACCTATAAAGGCTCAAGAACCATACGTTAAAGTCTATGTTGATCAACCTCTTGGATACATACCTGGAGTGCCAGAAGGTGGTCATGTTGTGGTTGACATATGCATTGAAATAAGTGGAATACTTGACGATAGTCCTGAAGGTATTGTTGGTTGGGCACTGAGAGTATGTGTTGATCCTAACGTTCTTGAATTTATAAGAGCCACTTCAGGAATGCCTGGCTACTTGCTATATGATTATGGAGACATACTCCCCCCAGGATACGAGCCAATGCTGGATATCATTCCACCCCAACCTCCTTCAGGTTGCTTAGATGCTACTGAGGTGCTTTTTCCTATACCTCCTGGTGGAGCAGGTGAATTTTGGAGTGGTTATAAATTGATAACGATTCTGTACAGGTCAAAATCAGAGATTGCATATTCTCTGATAGATCTTAGAAATGTAGAATACATGACTCCAGATGCAGTTTGGCATCCAGTTGATGAGGCAATTGATGGGCATTATAATTTACCTCCAGTTCCAGAGTTTCCATTAGGGCTAGCATTAGAGATACTTTTCATGCCAGTTATCATTTACATATTCTGGAGGAGTAAACAAAGAAAGAAACTGTTACACTAAGGCTCTAAATAGTTCTTTAGATTCTGCTCGAATTTATTAATATAGGATTTTTCCTATCCTTAATAATTTAAGGCAAACACCAAGGCGAACCTGATGGGTCTTCCCCCTACTGTGTGGTCAGATATTGAATAGAAAGTTCACTTAGGTGTATTCGGTGAGAATCTTCAATTGTACGTGCATTAAAGACATGAATATCCAGTGCGCAGGCACAATTTATCAGGTGTCACTCAGTTTGAGCATACACCCCACTACTTTTGAACAAATTAGACATTCTTGTGGAACAGGAGTATTCTCAGGGCGGTTCGCCAAATATCCAAAATGATGAATACATGGTGAAGAGTCTTTTTCTCTCTTCTCTGGTGGTTCAACTGGAGGCTTTTCTATTTCCTTCTTTTCCTCTTCTTTCTCTTGGGGTTCAGCGTTCGCGGGCTCCATGTCTAATTTGATGAAGCAGTGAGGACAAGCGTAGTACTGTTCCTCTGCTGCCGCCCAATTATTCAAGAGAACAGGCTCTTCGATCTTACTGTTGCATTTAGGATTTGGACAAACAAATACTTCGGATTCTTTTGGCAATTTTTCTCATCGTTGGTTTTCCGTTATTAAATCAAGATTTAATTCAAGTATATACGTCTAATGAAGTCAAAATATATAGCACAATTATAATTAGATGCGTGCATACAAAGTCGAATAAAAAGCTTCATGAATGTACAAAATAACATTATAGTCACCTACGTAAAAACTTGATATATATAAAAATCATGTCCAAAAAAAACGCTGTGTTAAAATCTTTTACCATTCTTCATCTTCTTCTTCATCTTCTTCTTCATCTTCTTCTTCATCTTCTTCCCATTCCCAGTCTTCTTCAACCATGCTTTTCACCTCCCTTTGATTTCTAAGAAATATAGCGGCAAATCCAGTTGGTAATAAGTTTTTCTCTGTTCGTATACTTATTTTTAATTACTAAAAATGTAGTTCTTAGACTCTTGTCTCTTTCAATTATTTTCAGGTGAACTTACTCTCTGAATAACATCCTTGAAATTGCGTGTGTATTTTCGGAGTTCTCAATAAACATGTTAAAATATTTCTTTGTCAGTTTCCTGACTTTTTCTTCGTCACTTGCGTATTTTACGTGTAGAAACTCGTGTATTAAGGCGGCCTGAGCTCTGTATTCAATGTAGGACAGAGTCTTATCTTTCCCGTATTTTCGCGTTAGTTTCTGACAAGATTCGAACCTTTTTGGATAGATGAAGATTCGAGATTTGTTTTTGCATCTTCCAGCAAGTCCGTTTCCGTTCTCCTTTCGGAAAGGAAAGACTCGGACTTGGACATCTTTAACTATATTTTCTTCTATCTCTTCTCTTCTCATTATCCATTTCAGGAATTTTTGGAACCGCGGATTTCTCAAAGCTCTCAAGACAAAACCGGCATACTTAATGTAGAACCGAAAGTTTTCAAAGGATTTAGCGACTTTTTGTGGGTGAGCAACCTTTCTGATTTTGCCTGATGTCTTTGGCCTATGGATTTCAACTAACATGTGCATCTTAACCTTTTTCATTTGCGAGTTTGCAATTGTCACATGCATGAATCAGCGTTATACATATGTTTTTCCAGGGTAATAAATGTTTAGAAAATTAAACAAATGTTGCCATTATCTACACAGACGTTAAACATAAATACTCATCGTCAGTCCCTTTATTTGTATGAAAAAATTAAACAAGCTATTTGGTCCATCAAAATATCTGATTGTTCTTGACTTGTTCCTTCAAAATTCAGAAGAGTTTATGAACCTGAGAGAAATCGCTAGGAGAATAGATAAGAACCCTGCGAGTATTATGAAAGTTCTTCCCAGCCTCGTCAACAGAGACTACATATCTCGCACCAAGATAGGGGCAAAAGTAGTTGCCTACAAACTAAACAAAAACAACAAAAAAGTGAAACTTCTGTTAGAGTTTCTTCAGAAGCTTGAGGAGGAAGAGCACTGAAGCTGCACGCTTGAAGCATACGCTCTCAACGTAGAATCAGCATAACCTTCCTTCTTCAACTGCCAAATAGTGCTCAAAATTTTGGATGAAAAGTTACGAGACCATGTATGGTGGGCCGGGCCGGACTTGAACCAGCGACCTTCTGCACGTCAAGCAGATGTCCTAACCGGGCTAGACTACCGGCCCTTTTTTTGATCCTTTGCATATAGATGTTCTGAGCTATTAGGGTCTTAAAGATATTTGGCAAAATGCTTAATAGTTTTCTCGTTAGGTATGGGTTTGGGCGGGTAGATCAGCCTGGAATGATCGCGACGTTGGCATCGTCGAGGTCCGGGGTTCAAATCCCCGCCCGTCCACATCATGCGGAAGGGACGAGCTTCGCTCGTCGGTATACCCTACGTTAGGCATGGATTTAGTTTTCCTTTGCTCCAAGGCTTCTATTGCCTCTTTCAAGGCATTTTCACAAGTTTTCGAGATGTTCAGCCCAATTTCTTTGGCTCTGTCGATAATTTCACCGTCAATTCTTATGCTCGTCATCCTCTTTTTTCCCATTTCAATTCACCCAATATATTAATGTATATAATTGTATATAACAATATCTATACTCGTGCGCGCACAAAGGTGAAGGTTAATGCATGCATGCCTTCAAATCTGCTATGGCTTTGTGTGAATGTGTGAGCTCAAATTATTAATGCCACTTGAAAACAATATCATTCTAATTAACTCTGTTTATTGTGAGCTTGAAGCCAATGAATGTAGACGAAGAAGCTAAGCTCTTTTATCTTAAAGAGAAGCTTGATGATGTCAAGAGGAAGCAGAAGTATGTTGCGTTAGTGCTACTAATTCTGCCCTTTTTCGTATTTCTTATGTGGGATGTAGTTACAGAAACATTTGATCTTGGCCTATTTTTCATAGCGGTGATTGCTGGAGGCACGTTTTCAACTATCGTGTCAAGTTACTACGGGGAAAGGACAAGGCGCATAACACGACAAATAGAAAGAATGGGTTTTAGAACAGCATGCGTAAACTGCAAAAAAGAAATACCGCAAGAAGATTTTAAATTCTGTCCTTACTGTGGAACTGGACTTGCCCGCAGTACGCAAACATCCCCACCGTGAACTGCATACCTGCATTTACCAATTTGCCTGCCCGCATGCAATGACAGCTATGATTTCGCAACTTCAGACGTGTCACTCGAACCGATCAGGTGTGCACCGAAACCAATTATCCATAGCAAAGCTGGATAGGCAATCATGCGTTCCATTCCTCCCTTACCTAACCCAAGATAGGTTCCAGAAAATGTGAGAGCAATAGCCAAGAGTGCCAGTGCTCCTAATAGAACGGAAAGGTAAGAGAGCGGTGGTTTCTGCAGTCTGTAGGACCAGATAGCGGATACGCCTCCGAATAGGAAAGTTATCAAAGAGAAGATGGCATGTAATACCATAACGTCCTCTGTGAACAATCCGACTCCAATTGCACCTATACTCGTTATCGCCGTTAGAATAGAGAAAAGTCTGGAATTGAATGCTCGTTGAATGAAGTAGGTTCCAATGATCCCGAACACACCTAATAGAAACACTGACGAGTTGAAGATAAGAGCGGAGGGTCCAATTCCCAAATCACTTATCCAATTCTCTGAAGTACTGTAGTCCGGGTAAAGCGCTTCTGCGATGATTATTCCTAAAACACACTGGACGCCACCGACAAATAAAAGCAAACCTGCAATCCTTTTGTTGTCATACTTCATGGTAAGATGTATATGCCTTGACTTGTTAAAACTTGCGGCATGCACGCATCCAATCTTGTTCCTTTTCGAATTTCGGCAAGCTCTCCTTGGTTTCCTTTTGGTGTTTCTCTATTTCTCGTAGAATTCTATTCACTCCCCTCACAGTTATTCCAAGGAGCTTTGCGATTTGGTATTTTGGTATTTTATTTTTCTTCAAGAAGTTGACCAGATCATCGATATGAGACTCTATTGTGAACGTATGCTCCTATAGAAGAATAGAACGTTATTATTTGGCTAAAGCAACCCCTTCTGTTCACACGAAATCTATGCATATTGCATATGAAAAAAAAGAAGGAGAAGAAGTAGCCTTCAAGCCTGGAGATTCCAGCTTACGACTTCGGTTGGAGTTATCACAAGAATATGGTCACTTCCTTCATGAATTGGATAACTCTCCTCCCACTTCGGGTACTTCTTGTAGATAAGGTCGCGTCCAATTTGATGAAGCTTGCCTTTCACCACAAACTCTGCTTTCCCAGTCACCATCATTCCTCGGAAATCCCCCCACCTAATGAACTCGTCGACAGCAAATGCAACCTTCGGATTTTCCTTTATATTTCTGGCTTTCTTTGAATCAAAGCCGGTGTTCAAGTAAATCCTCTCCTCGTCACAAGCATAACACAACGGAATCACATGAGGAACTTGATTTCTCGAAATAGTAGCTAACCTGCCCACCTGCTGCCTCTCAAGAAACTTCAACTCTTCACGTGAAAAATTCTCCAATCAACTCACCAAACAGGGGTATGCGTGAGAGCATTAAAAATCTTGCGCCGGAACATGTTACTTCAACATTCTACTTCTATTTCGATATGCAGTATGCATATCAAAAAAGGAAAAGTTGAGATTCAGCTAAACAGGTTATGGATAAAACACACAAAACAACTTGAAAATAAGCAAACGGTCTTTAACCATTCAGGATTATCCCGACTTCCTTTGCTCTGTTAATGACTGCTGTGTAATCAATAAGCAAAGAACTCCAAAGTGTCTGAGGTATGCAAATTGTTCCATTGTCCATTCGATAGTAATCCATCCATTCAGGGTCTTTACCAAATGGGTGATTAAAAGCTGGATCTAAAACGATCCAATTGTTTCCATATTCTGTGTATTCATTGAGTTGAATCAAGGTACCATTGTATTCGAAATCATTTCTTACTACGCAGAAGACATGATACAGACCTTCGGATCCATATGTTTCTAAGTTTTCGTCATGTATAATGCATAGGGCAGTCTCATACCCATTTGATTCCAAAAGAAATGAGAGTGCCATAGCTTGATCCTCACAGTCTCCAAACCTAACCAGTCAGAGTTTCAACAGGAAAGCGTGCAAACCCATTTGTATCATTCAAGTAAGTAACGAAATTATTCGTCAATTCATAGATTGTTTGCATTCTATTCATGTTTGAGTTTGGCAATCCTATGTCAGTGAGAGACCTGTTTATGTAGTCTTGAAAGTTTGTGGCAAGTTCTGCTGTTAGGTTTTTGCATAATATACCCGCTGTACTGTTGAATTCCGCACAACGTTGACCGTAACTATAGTTTCCAAGATCGTGGAGCACTTCAGTAGCATAAAACAAAAGCCAACCAGAATCTCCCTTGTTCGTAAACTCTTGACTTTTGTGTCTTCTTATTCTCTCATAATGTTCATCCAGCCCTTTGGGCATCACCAGAGTTTGATCAAAAAGTGTTTTCATGTACTCGTCATGTAACGCGTCATAGGCCCTATTCACAATACTATTTTCGATTATCAGATAGGTTATCGTAGCTGGTAGGCAAATAATGAGCACCGCAACAATCGCGAAAAGCTTTTTGGTCATAATCAACACCCATTTTGGATTGAAGTAATCCTTAGGTATTTATTAAGTAAATTGGTCTCCCGCTTCCACCAATTATATGCAGTATGCAGATGCTCTCGGTAACAGTCGTTAAAGCATAACAAAGTATGAAACCAACTTCCAAACCTTACACTACGCATAGCGCATAACAAAAAAAGAATGGAGGTTAGTTCAGAACTGACAACCCTGCTTTGTCGTAGATTCTCTTGAGCCTCTGTAATCTTTTCCCTGTGTAGTGTTTTGCTAGGACGTTTCTCGGAGCCCTTCCTTGGAACACATCTACATAACGATCTGGAACACCAAGTTCACCCATTTCGGTAGAAAACCAGACTCTCAAATGCTTAGATGTTAACCCGGCTCTTCGCCAAATCTCGCGCCATTTTCTATCACTGATTACGAACACTCTAGGATCTTTGTCACCATCTCTCTCTTGGTGATACTTCTTCAGCCACTTTTTCGCTTCCTCATTATAGAACGTGACACTGCTACGTTTCTTTCGAGTGAAATGCTGTGGAATCACCGTTCTGAGTTTAGAGTTAACCTTATCCTTCGTTAAACTTAGAATCTCACCTTTCCTCAGACCAGTAGTGGCTGTGAAAAGGTAGATCGCCTTGGACTTCGCATCCTTCTGAGCCCTAAACCCATTTCTCACTTGTTTCTTTGTAGGAGCTTCAGTTTGAGCTATTTCATCTACCGGACACATTTTGAACGAAGCTATCAATCTCGGTCTATTCAAGAAGTCTCTAACAAACCTACGCAGCGCAGTCAACTGTCCATTATAGGTTTTGGGAGCTTTTCCAAGATAGCTTTTCAAGTATGCGCTAACTGTTTCGTAACTAACCATGTTATTAGAAGCTCTTAGAAACCTCGCTATGTCCTCAACGGTATGGGTTGCTGTAGAAGGTCTAAGCCTCATGTTAACTCTGAGAAATTCTTTGAACTGCGACAACTCGGTGAAGCGGAGGTTAACATTAGAGAGGCTGCTGAGAGGCAATAGTGCCGGTTCTGACGTTGGCATCGTCGAGGTCCGGGGTTCAAATCCCCGCCCGTCCACTGAACTTTTTTTGCCAAAAAAGATGTAGCCAAAAGAAGTTGTTGTAATATAGATTTCGGCGTCATAACCTATTTTTATTCTTAGTATTAAAACAAAAGGTGTGAGGAAAAAAGAGATGGTTGACTCATCTAAGGATGAAATGGAAAAGCTTCAGAAGTTAAGAACTGAATTGGAGAGTAGACTAGCAGCGATTGAGGAAGAACAAAAGACTGTGGAAGAAGAGACAAAGGTACTTAGAGAAAAAACGGCAATTCGAGAGTTGGAGAGAAAGATGAGGGAAAAACAGGATGCACTTGCTAATCTTCGCATTGAGAAAAAGGAACTAGAAGATAAACTGAAATCACCAAATAAAAAGGAACTAGAAAATACATTTAAAGCGTCAAATAAATTGTCAATTTCCGAGGCCATCCAGAAAACGAAAGAAGAAATAGAAAAGAAGAAAAACATGCTGGAAACGGAGAAAGAAGAACAGTCGAAGGTAATCTGGAAAAAAGATGAACAAACACCTGAAGACAAGGAACCACAAGAAGAGGAAGGTAAGGAACAGCAAGAAGATGAAGGTAAGGAACAGCAAGAAGATGAAGACAAGGAACCATCGGAAGAGCAAGAGAAGAAGAAAAAACTAAAATTCTTTTAGAGAAACTACCACCAACTATAACCTCTAAGAATTAAAGTTCTTACTATTTATCCCCATTCATGAGGTTAACCCTAAATAAAAAAAAGAAAAGTTAATTGAGAACTTCAAGAGTCGTCTTACTAAAAATTCGCTTCAACCTCACTTACATGAGAGGTTGAGAAGGCTGAAGTTGTTCTACTAAAGGTTTATGAACGTAGCAGTTTCAGCGCTTAAGAGGTTTAGCGTGTCGCTTTTTAAGGAGGCTACTGTTGAGTTCTTCTAACCGCTTTTTTGATACTTTATATATCCGATTTCTCAGTTTTTCTTCAGATTTTGTTTTCTTTATGTTACTGATTCTTTTAGCGAGTTTTGGGTCATGTAAAGTTTCTTTAGCCCATCTCTCAAAGTCTTGGCGGTCGAAATGGAAGATTATCGATTTTTTGTCGACGGTTTTCGTCATCTCGCAGAATTCCGCTAGGCTAGAAGCAGATTTCCCTGTATACCTGTCTATGTCTTCGAAGAAATAAAATGCTTCATTCTCAGGAAGTGTTCGCAAAACCTTTGTAGCATTCGGTTTTCCAGCGCGAGGTTGCATATTTTTCACCATTCTTAGTGGAATCTCTGAGTTGGCTAAAAACATTATGAACTATGAATGCAGATTCACTGTATGTTTATGTAGTTTATCTTTTTTTAACAAAGGTAAAAACTGAGTGAACCAAAGAATAGGGTTATCCATGTTAGAACAGCATGTCAATTATAGAAGTCTAAATAATCGTCTACGCTAGAATATGCTTCCGATAAACGACTGAATACCCAGCAAGCTGGAAGCAAATACTGATATGATTACAATTCCGCCTATCAGAAGTATGTTTTTTCGTGTCATAGGAAAAGAAGGCGAAGATTCTTTGGTTACAGCTGTGATTTCATATTGCAAAATCTCCTCATTGGTGGCGTCAATCTCCACAGTGGCGGTTTGCTTTTTCAGTCCAACTTCTATAACATATTTTTCCTCTTGGAGAGAAGCTTTTATCGGTTTAAGACCATGCTTGTGTCCAAGTCTCTTCAAGAATTCAGTTGCTATCAAGGTTACTTCTTCAGCGTTCAGAGGTCGAGTTTCCTCTTCTTCTTCGTATGTCTCCTCCTCGTCAGCAATTGACATAAGGTTTAGTCTCCAAATGTGTCTGCTGACTAATGTATTTAAAAAAAGCCGTGTGTATTACGTGAAACTAACACCCAACTGCAGAATAATTCTGAGATCGCTGGTTTAAATGCTGTCAATTCATTGTTTATGTTTGCCCGAGTCAATCACAATCTTGAAATATGGAAAGTTTGTGAAGGTGAGTGTGTTGTGGAAGGTGGCTAGGTTTGTCTTCTAAGAAAGAAGGGAATTTAATCGTTTTCAGATTTGAAGACGGAAAAGATGTCATTGGAAGTTTGAAGCGGATTGCAAAAGAGTATAAGATTCGGTCAGGAATAATCATCAATGGAATTGGAATGCTCCGCAACTTTGAAATCAGCTTCTATTCTCGTGAGAAAGCGGGATATGTAACAAAAAAATTCAACGAAGCCGTGGAACTTCTATCTCTCTCAGGCAACATTTCACTACGCAATGATGAAACTTTCTTCCATTTGCATGTGGCTTTAGCGAAGGAAGACACAAATGCGCTTGGAGGACACTTGAAAAAAGCAACGGTGCACAACACCCTCGAAGGCGCTGTCGTTAAGTTCTCTGAAATAAAGCTCACGAGAGATCCGGAAACTCGAATCCTCTCCATATCGTAATGGGCGTTAGAAAAAGGTGAGGGAATATATTGGTTAATATGCCTTCTGACATGACTTGTGCAGTCTGCCTTACTGTTGATTTTGATGCTATATCTGTCTGGTTAAGCTGGAAGGAAAAGTCGCCCACGTCTATCTCGAGGGGCGAGTTTGGAGCTCGCGTTGGCATATGGAGAATCTTGAGTCTACTAGACAAACATGATGTGAAGACCACGTTTTTCGTGCCTGGACACACTGCAGACACTTATCCCGAAATAGTGAAGAAGATACATGAAAAAGGACATGAGATTGCCCATCACGGTTACTGCCACGAGAGTCCAGCAGACCTCAAGTATGAAGAAGAGGTTGCCATATTGGATAAGGGGATAAGTTCTCTAAAAGCTATTACAGGAAAACGTCCTTTAGGCTATCGTTCTCCAAGCTGGGAGATAAGTACAAACACTTTGAAACTGTTACTCGAACGTGACTTCATCTACGACAGCAGCCTAATGGCTGAAGACTTCACACCATACAAATGTAGAATCGGCGACAAAGCTTCGATAACAAAACCCTTTAAATTTGGTCGAGAAAGCCGCCTGTTGGAGATTCCAGTCGCATGGAATCTTGACGACTGGCCTCTCTTTGAATACGAAGAATCTGGTGGTTTGTCGGCTCCTTCTAAAGTTTATGAAATATGGGTTGGAGACTTCGACTACATGTACAAAAATGTGAAAAATGGAGTTTTCACTCTTACCCTACACCCGCAAGTGATTGGTCGAGGCCATAGAATCGTGGTGTTAGAGAAACTTATCAAGTACATCAAGAGTTGCCCAAATGTCTGGTTTGCACGAATGATAGATGTAGCGAAAGCATGGAAACACTAGTTGCTTTAGAATCCAGCTTAGGCGTAACTATTATATTTTCTGAGCTAGAACCTCAGTGAGACACAAGGTGAACTGAAATGAGATTAGCTGATTCTTTCTCTTTAGAAGAAACTTTAGCATATCTTCAATCAGTTTTTGACATAGGTGAAAAAGCAGCTGGCACACAAGAAGAACTTAAGGCGGCAAAACTAATCGAAAGCGAATTCAAAAAACTTGGACTTCAGAACGTTCACTGCGAACCCTTTACAGTGGTTTACCGAAACTACAAGGATTGCCAGCTGAAAATACTGGAGCCCTCTGCTGAGACTGTTCCCTGCGTAACAGGTGGAACATGCGTGTCAACTTCGCCCCAAGGTATACAAGCTGACCTCATTGATGCTGGTTTTGGAACAGTAAAAGATTTTGAAAGTCTGAAAAAGAAAGGAATTGATCCAAAGGGAAAAATAGCCATCATAGAGAGAAGTGACAGATTAACCTATTGGGCAGATTTTCCCTGCCGTTTGGCTAAAGATTATGGCGTCGAAGCAGTAGTGTTTGCTGTATTTTTCTCTGAACATACAGCGTTTAGGAAAGACGCTTTTCCCTTTGCCCCTATACCCGTGGTGAATGTTCCCTACAAAATAGCTCAATCTTTACGTGCTAGAATTCGGAGACAAAACGTGAAAGTTGAACTAAGAAATATAATTGAAACAAAGGAAGATGGCGTTTCTTATAACGTGATGGGTGAGTTGGTTGGATCAAAATATCCAGAAGAGATAATCACGTTAACTGCTCATCATGACAGTTGGTTTGGAGGAGCCAACGATAACGCTTCTGCAGTTGCAATCGTACTGGAAATCGCAAGAATCCTCAGTGAAAACTTCAAACCAAAACGGACGATAAAGTTCATATCTTTTGGCGCAGAAGAATCGGGATCTGACAGCTTTTATGAATGGGCAGTAGGGTCCTTTGACTACGTGAACAAAAATCCAGAGGAAGTCAAAAACACCGTGTTAAACATCAACCTTGACATTCCAGCGTTTGGGGACGCCGTTGTTTTGCGAGCAACGCCTGAGATGACTACTTTCGTAGAAGAATCTGTAAAAGAGCTTGATCTTGAAATGCTTTTCAAAGTCACTAATCTGCCGACAACCTATACTGATCATTGGTCTTATGTAATGTGTGGAGTGCCCAGCGTCAACTTTGGGTCACATCTATCTGCTTATGAGAAAATATACCATACAAACTATGATACGCCGACTAATGTGAGTTGTGATCTCTTAGAATATTCGTCAAGAGTTATTCTTTCTCTTATTTCCAGAATTGATTCGCTGGATATCTTACCTTACGATTTTCTTCCAGTCGCAAATAATTTGGAAAATGACCTCTCTTCGAGAAGATACTTGACGAGAGGAATTGTTGGCTACTCTGAACTGCTGCGGAAAACAAGAAAGTTGAAAGTTCGAGCTCAAGATTTTAATGAATTAAAAAGGAGAAAAGTTGAAAAAGATGTTGAATTCATTAACAACTCTCAGCTTGAAATATGTTCATTGCTGAATAGACATTTAATAAGTACGAGTGGAGAAGCTAACAAAGAAGCTGGTTGGATCATTCTTGATCTTCTTGACATGCTGGTGAATCTGAAAACTGCGGTTGAAGCTCTGCGGCAGAATAATTTGGAGGCAGCAGTTGTGTCGTTGGGTTCTGTTAGAACTATGGATTGGGGATTAAACGTTAACCTCAATGTCTACAACCAAACTTTTGACTTAATATCAAAACGTTCTCGCTATCCTGGGATTTATTCAAATGTGCTGGCTGAGATGTTATCTTTATTAAAGAAGAGGAAGAGCAAAAAGTTTGATGTTTCAAAGGAGTTGTCTTCTATTGAGAAAGAGTTCAATGACAAACTGGAGAAGGTTAGTGCCAAACTATCTGCTCTTGAAGAAAGTGTTGAAAAATCCTCCCAAAAACTACTGCAGCTAATCTGCAGATTGTCTGGTTAATGCATGTTTGAAAGTGTTTTCTTTACTGGCAAAGTTTTTTTATAAAAGTTTTCTGTGATATGTGGCTATGGAAACTTCAGAACTGAGATTTGGATATGGCTCGATATCGCAACTAGAAATCTTCAGCCAAGTTATGCGCGCGCATGGCGTAGTAGCATGCATCTTTTCGGCTTCCTGCAGTTGTGTGTTAATCAAGGTTCGTCAATCCTTAAATGCCTCTTTCAATCATAGAAACTATTCATGACATTAATTATTGCTGAGAACCTTGCAAAGAGTTATGGCAGAGTGGTTGCTGTCGACGGTCTAGACTTGACGCTTGACGAGGGTTTTGTCACGGGTTTGATAGGGCCCAATGGGGCTGGGAAAACTACCACAATTAAGATGATTCTCGGTTTACTAAAGCCAGATAGAGGCTACGTGAAAGTTTTTGGCCAAGATCCTTGGGACAACATAGCTATACGGTCGCTGATCGGAGTAGTTTATGAAAAAACCTTCTTTCCTCCCCATCAAAAAACTTTAGACTATCTGAAGAGAGTGTGCAGAGTCTTCGGCGTTCCTGAGTCCCGAGCTCCAGAAGTCCTAAAACTAGTGAACCTGCAAGAAGCAAGTGATCGGCCTATTCACGCTCTCTCGGCGGGTATGCTTCAAAAATTTGCTATCGCGCACGCTCTTATTCATAAGCCAAAGCTGGTAGTAGCCGACGAAATGACGGCTAACCTTGACCCTCAAGCCAGAAGTGCGCTTTTAGATCT
>CAYFTS010000086.1:0-1614 GCA_964346135.1 uncultured Candidatus Bathyarchaeia archaeon
TGAATGCTTTCTTCGTGTTTGGAACTTTTCTCGTTCTGGCTGGCATTGACACTGTCGCAAATAGTTTAATTCTTGATTTTTTCGTTATTTTCCTCTGTGTCTTTTGGCTTTTTACGCGGATCTTGCTGTCAAAGCATATTCACAATAAAATATGCTTGACTTGCAACGTGAAATGCGAGGTCTTCAAAAAAAATAGAATGTGAGGTTATCTGCGGGTTGCGCCGTATGCAACGCCAGCAATGATTAGTACTCCAATGATAATCACAAATAAGGGTCCAATGTAATCCCATATGTTTATATTTGCTAGCCAAGCGAATCCAAGGGCGAGAATTATTATGCCAAAGATTATGCCTACAATAGCACCGCCGTAGGGAAGACCGAAACATTCTTCTTCAAATCGTCTTTCTTCTTTTGGTCCAAAACATTCATTTCCTCCACGCTTAGCTGCACGCTTAGGCACGTACAGAGATGCACCACAGCCTACGCATACTCTGGCGTCATCCTCGTTTTTGGCACCACACTTAGAGCAGTAAACCAAGGATTTCCACTCCAATGGACATCTGTATGAACACTAGGTATTCATAAGGCTTTTGGAAACTAGAAACAAGAAACAGTTAATTAACAATCAAGCATGTACTTGTGCACTAACAGGCAAGCCACAGCCTAAATGGAATTGGTTAATGGTCAAATGAATGGTCTATTAACTGTCTTCTGTAGTTTTCTGGGGCTAAAGGGTGCAAGGGTTGCTGTGTATAAGTGGGGACCAAGCTTTGGTGTCAGTCCTTTGGCGTCTGTTCCCAGCTTGCAGACAACAGCATGTTCCAGTAGTCCTAAAGTTTCAACTCGAATAACGTCACGATTATGTCCAGAAACATTTATGGCATGCTTCACTTGCGAAAGAGTTGCTCCCAAAACAATTAAGCGGTCTAGGCTGAAGATTATCCATTGTATAAAATTTGAAAGTTGATTTTCAGACAACTCTGCTTCTACTTGTTCGTGCTCAGGCTCTATTTCTCTGGTGGTCTTAACTTGAAGCGGCATGTAGTCGTAAAGGCAGAACAGTTCAATTAGGCGTTGAAGCGGAAGCCTTTTTGCATCTGCAAGTTGAGCTTGCAATCGCTCTAGCGAAATGGTTGCATCAAAAACGCGAGGAGAAATGACTCCTATATCCACGTTCAGTTCTTGCCCTTTCTCGCCGGCAAAAATAATCTTTCCCTTAATAGTTGAGAACTTCTTCACTTTTTCAATGTTCACCGGTGCCACTCCGATTTCACGCTCGAGAAACTTCACTGCAACCTCCTGATCTTCACCGGTCAGCTCCACTTGAACCCAGTCCCGGCCTGTCTTGCCTACTACTTTAGCCTTTACCCTAAGGTCTTTACACAGCGAAGAGAGCTTAGCTTGGAACAATTGTTGAGTGAAAGCCCCGTAGACTTTTTCAAGAAGCGTTATCATTGGCATCTAAATCCTCTAGTAGAGCTGAAAACTCTTCATGCAGCCGTTTCATTCTTAGAATAGAAGACTGAGGTAGGTCATCTCTTAAAAACTTCTCCAGCACTCGCTCAATCGGCATCCTCCTTGAACCTTCAATCAACTTATCCGCGTAGGTCACAA
>CAYFTS010000087.1:0-3631 GCA_964346135.1 uncultured Candidatus Bathyarchaeia archaeon
TAGTGAATCAAGCTCAGCCACAATTTCGCTAGATCCTGGAAAAGTTGTCTTTAGCGTAATAGTTGCCGAAGTACAGGTTAGCGTGTGAGAGTGAAAGAAATTGCCAGCTTACACAATGAGTCATATCATCTTCACCTCAGCCCTAGTCGCTCTGATCTTTTTAATGCAGTTTGCCTTCATATTCGTCGTAGACAACATGAAAACGGAGATTATTGAGAGAGAGCTGAAGGAAATCACTGACTACGTTTCTGATACTTTGGCGAACTTGTACTTTCTAGTGAACTCCACAAATTATAGTAACGTGACGTTAGAGAAAACTCTTAATCTGCCTTCGCATGTAGAGGACTCAATTTTCGTCATAAACATAACGTTGAATGAGGGTTCTGCTCAATCTATATACGCTTATCTTAAAGACAATTCACGGATTGATGTATCTTCTTGGATTCTTCCTGGTTTGAAAGTGGAGAATCAAACTTCGATTGAAAGTGGCGGAAGAACTGTTGTTGCTGGTTGTAGACGGGGCGTAGACTTGGATGTCTATGCTTGGATAGCTTATGCTTAGAAGGAAACCATCTGATATTTATCAAGAATAGTAAGACTTAATATATAGTATTGATATTTATTTAGTGGTATCAAGGGATCAATATGGTAGCTCCAGTTTTTGAACACATAACGGCCATAATGGTTGTAAGTATGCTTTTTGTTTCAGCGGTAATTGCGGTTCCAGCCATAAGTTATGTGAATCTACTTTATGTTGATCAGCAACAGTTTAGGAATGTGGCTTTAGAAGCATTGAATTCTATGCTTTTAGGTGCGGGATATCCTTCAGAATGGGGGTCAAGTACTTCATTTGACGAAAGTGATGTTACGCAATTTGGGTTAGCGCTTTCAGAGAGTTCTTCTTTTTATGTGTTGGATCCAGACAAGGTTCAAAGGCTGGATGTTAATAATCCTTCAGGAAGCTTGGACTATGAAACTACGCGCACGTTATTGGGGCTACAAGACTATGGCTTTAACGTCAAGATTATGCCTCCGTTCAGTGTGTCGGCGATCAAAAAATCTGGGAGTCCCAGTCTACTCTACGAAGTCAATGTCACATTTAATGATGGAAGGCCCATTGCAAACGCCCATGTAGAAGCCGCAATACTCTACATTGAAAACAAGAAGGATTATTTTACTACTGAAACGGAGAACAGTACAGACTGGCTCGGGCAATGTACTATAGAGAAAGAGCTTCCCTCAGGCATCACAGATTACGTTATCGTCTTAAAAACAACTGTTGCAGATTTGGCAACTGTAACTTCAACTTACATGGAAGGCTTGGGTCATCAACATACCACGAACGCCAGCATAGTTGGCGACAACATCTCGCTGTCGATACCTGAAGGGCCGGGCTGGGAAAAGGGTTCGTCGGGTGCAAGATGGGTTGAGAGTATAGCGGTTGTTAGCGCGGATGGAACCTGGCACATATACAATGGAACTAAGGACGATGATAAGATCCAATGGAGTGACAGTAAAGACAGTTGGGCCTGGAGCAGGGTCTTCAGCGGTCTAAGCTATTTAAATCCACTCTTTATAATCTTCAACCTCAGCGTTCCCAACCCCAGACAGTTAGTTCTTTTCGTTGGCCCCTTTACGACTGCCAGCGGATACAGAATCTATGATTTTGGCAGTTCTTCTACGCAACCTCCTAGTGGCGGGGTATTAAAACTTTCTAGGTCTGTGGAAATTGTGGGTATGACTTATATTTTTGAGTTTTTGATTTGGAAAGAGGTTTAGCCAGCATAAATATCGTAAGACAATAGACTTAATATACGAGTTATTTCTCACCATTATAATGTACCTCATCAACTAACAAACAAACGACATGGAACGAACCTCCATGAGAAAAACCAAAAAAACGAAAGGACAAATGCGCCTAGTCGAAGCCCTACTTGCCTCCTTCATCATTTTGGTTGCTATAACTTTTCTCAACGTTTTCGCCGTTACTCCGCTTAGTCCTACGTATGAACCTAGTAACCTAGAAAAAATGGGAAACAACGTTCTACACGATTTAGATGAAAAAGGGCTTCTAGGTCGCTTCGTATATAATGAGGATTGGGGGACTCTTACGATGGCTTTGATGGTTTCTCTGCCACCTGAAATCTACTTTGATTTAACTGTTTACTACTTGAATTGGACAGTCACCAATAATGAAACAATACGTTACGGAAATATCGAGGTCTTTGAAACCTCGAGTTACATCGCCTCAGTAACATACATCGTTCCCGGGTACCAAACAGAATATGATCCTCGAATCCTAGTCCTCCAACTGGTGAGGAGATAACATCATGAAAATTGTAAAGCACAAAAAGGGGCAATTCATCATCTTCGCAACTTTAATAATAGCTATTATGATAATTTCCATCGGTGCGATGATGTACAGTACTGTTACGTATTTTAAACATGAAAGATGGCAAGAGTACCTGATGGTAATTGACAACGTAGAGCTGGGTTCACGTAGAGTTGTTGAGTTAAGCCTTGCCAACTACGCAATGCTCAACGGGACTAACAACCAGACTTTGGTCAGCAACCTAAATAACTGGCTAACCAACCTCACGAAGGCTTACCCAGGTTTTGGAGTTGCCTTAACATACTCTGCCGCTAATGGCTCACACTACGCTTACGACGTAAACATTAATTATTCCTCCGGACTAGCTCGTCTCTGGAATAACGAAACCTCTTTCTCGGCGGCTAATGCAACCTTTAACCTTAACATGACTTCTGTTGGACTCGTTGGATACAAGTTTATCGTATCGACGTTTCTGAAAATGAGGATCTTCAACGCCAACTGGTCTAGCACCAATAATGACTTGGTGATTTATTCAGCTGTTTATGAAGAAGGCCCAACGCCTATAACCAATCTTGACAAGAGTGATTTTTCAATTAAAGATGCGAACAATAGCACTATACCTATTTCGTTATCAAACCGAGTGTTCGATACGACCTATGGTCCCATCTACAGAATATACTGCGCAAACGTCACCACAAACCCCTTATCCGTGCAAGTTACTGTTATTGACGCTCGAAACATTAAGGTGATCGCTAATTCAACCGTGACCCAAAGCTGAGCGAACAAAAACCCACACGATATCTCCATAGACGAGGGCAACAATTAAACCAATCGTGACAAAAATGAGCATTGGTAAGCCTGGAGTCGCCCACACACCATTTTGAAGTCTTCCTTCCCGTTTGGCTTTCTGAAGTCTCATAACAATCTCTTTTCTGTCTTCATCTTTTGGAACTACAAGTAGCTTTCTCTCATTCTCATCAAAGTCTTCTAGCGGATACAAATATTCTTTCTTTTCTAACTCAGCAATGTCCGCCTTATAGCCGCTAAGAAGCACCAAGATTTTTCGCCATTTCGTTTCCTTTTCAACGCCCTCAAAGAGATTTTTTTGGGTTCTTTGTTTCCACAAAAGATTGCGTGCCATTATATATAGTACACTAAGGGCTGCTAAAAGAACCGCATTGCTGAATACGGTGATTGTGAAAAGCAACTGGGAAAGCGGAGAAACGACGTTGGAATAGGGTTGAAGTATATTGGCAGGATAGAATGGTAGGGCGAGGGATAGACAGATGAAAGCCTTGG
>CAYFTS010000088.1:0-5352 GCA_964346135.1 uncultured Candidatus Bathyarchaeia archaeon
GAACCTGTGTACAGTTGGCAATTCAACTTAAGCTGGGATCCATCCGTCTTGACGATCATTGGATTCGGGCATGGTGACTTTCTCGGCAATCCGGGAAACCTGAATGGAAACACTACTCAACTCATTCAAGGTGACGCTGTAGCAGGCTGGGTATTGATGATGGAATCAGCACTCGAAGACTATCCAGGGAAGACTGGTAGCGGATGGCTGGGTAACTTAACTTTCAGCGTTGCAGATTACGGTTCTACAGTTCTGGACATGGATCATGCACTTACTTACGTGAGTGTAAGAAACCCTTTTCCGCCACCTCCTGTCCTCCAAATAGATCCTGTCAAGGAAAACGGCTATTTCAGTAACATGATTCCTGGCGATATGGTCGGCGATACTCCAGGTTCTCCGCCTGACGGTGATGTGGATTGGTTTGATTTTGGCGATTTCGCTGCCGCTTACGGAAGCACTATAGGACAACCAAACTACAACCCGTTAGCCGACCTTGTCGGCGATACTTCAGGTTCTCCGCCTGACGGCGACGTGGACTGGTTCGACTTCGGCGATTTCGCCAGCAACTACGGTAGATCCATCTGAAACGCTCGCAATTAAATGGATAAGCTTGGCGTTCCAGACGTTCTATTGACGCTTTCTGCGGAAGAGTCCACAAGTCTATCTTGACGAGACACTACACACACAATTAGCCTGAAAGGCCAAAACTAACTCACGATAGGACAGAGTTGAAGTCCTTACATAGTCTCGTATAGGGTGAAAATTGAACTCACGCTAGACTGGCAATAGTCTTGTGAACTCTTTTTTTTTGCATGCTATCTTGGCGGATCATATGCTGCCAGAGATTTGATGGAATTCAGAAATGGCAAACCGTAAAACTCAAATTCGATGCAGGACTAAAGTCTTTTGCTGTAAACAAGAAGGAGAAAGGAGAATGTACCACATATTGAAGGAAACAAACTCTATTAGTGTAATATTCTTGCCATTTCTGTTGATTTCCACAATGACGATGGGTGTAACATTTACATACATGACCAGTCACACTGCAAGACCAGCTGAAATATCTGCGGCACTTCTCGACCAAATTGCGGTTCAGGGAGAATCCAACGTCAAGGTTCTGATTGAGACATATACGAGCGATTACGACGCTGTTGTAGCGGATATTAACGCTTTGGGAGGACACGTGAGTTTCCAATATGAATATGCAACTGGATTGGCAGCATCGGTTCCAGCAGACAAAATTCCTATTCTTGCACACAATCCGAATGTTAAGGCTATAGGTATGGATGAAACTAGGAACCTATCAGGTGACAAGGTCGGCGAGGACGATGAACCTGTGTGGTTCTACGACGAGTTCGACCAACCAAGAAAAGAGCTTGTCAAGGGATACGAATTGACGGAAGACTCAAAGGTCATCCACCTCACCCCTGAACAAATTGAGATGCTAGAACCAGAAACATACTGGAACCCTGTTGCAATGGGTGCAGCGAACGTTTGGGGTATGGGAGTTCTTGGACAAGATTCGTTGGCAGTGATAATCGACACTGGCGTTTTCGCGGATCACGTAATGCTTGGCTGGTATCCAGCTGGACCAGTAGTGGGCGGTGTCGATCTTAGCTACGATGCTGACGATCCCACTTACGGAGGCTTCGACAACCCGCTCAACCATTGGCACGGAACTCACGTGGCTGGAATCTTGGCAGGTGCGGTAGGACTGCTGGTTCACTCAAGCGATCCATTGTACACGGCTATTTCCCAGTATGGAGCGCCCCCACAAGAAGCGTCTTCACTTGGATATCCTGGATACAATGTCATACCCTTGCTAGGAATGGCACCGTTGGCACAAATCTACGGCATTAAAGTCTTCGATCACACGGGTGGAGGAGTTCCGACATCCATGGTTATCAACGCCATTGAATATGCTATAAGTTTGCACGAAAGCGGCACCTACGACGTCGACATCATCAGTATGAGCCTCGGCGGCGGCACTGGATACGACGGACGCGATCTCGAATCCCAGATCGTGGACTATGCTACCTCGATTGGAATAGCAGTAGTAGCCGCTGCGGGCAATGAGGGGCCAGCCTCCATCACTGTTGGCAGTCCTGGAACCTCGAATACCGCGATAACAGTCGCAGCTGCAGCTCATCCAGTCAACACGAGAGCGTTCTGGGATTATTCCTATGAGAAACCTGGCATCGGGCACCAGCTTTTCACAAGTGACACTCCACAAATCTACGCCTTTAGCAGCCGCGGACCCACCTCTGATGGGCGCTCAAAACCAACAGTGTCGGCAACCGGTCTTTTTGTTCTTTCCGCCGTTACACCGAGTCCTTACGACCTCGCATGGGCTTCAGGAACCTCTATGGCTACTCCCGCCGTTTCCGGAGCAGTGGCCCTCCTCAATACTTGGGGAGAGATGTACGGCGCCTCGCCCTACGACTACAAGGAAGCCATAATGGACGGAGCCATATGGCTTGAAGGCTACGACTCATACGATCAAGGTGCAGGATATCTAAACGCATGGAACTCGTTCATTTCCCTAATGAGTGACTCGTCTTTGGGCGATCCGCATCCAGCCATTTCACCAATTCCACCGAATGCGCCGGTCGTACCGAAGGGTATGGATACAGGCATCCTTGGTCAGGGCACTTTTACATACGTCATAACAGACCTTGAACCTAGTCATACAATCGAATTCTACTTCCAAGCGACGGAAGCAACAGACTACATCGAAATAGAGATTTCAAACGTGGAAACGGTGAGAAACCCGTACCTACAGAACAGCTTCGAGCTCTATGTGCAAAGCGCAGTGCGCACTGGCTACGACTATTTCATTGATAGCGCCAACGTGTTCGGTCACGCACTATTTTACATCAAAGACTACAGTACGACGTGGGCGGGAGCCACTTGGATGCCCGCTGCCGGCGATTTCCAGAACATGATCATTCAGCCTGGCTACATGCGAGTGGTCTTAGAGAACGATTGGACAAGCTCAGGTCGCATTTCAGGCACAGTAAAGATCACAGTTACGGAGGATTCAACACCCCCAATTCCCGACGAGGAATACTTTGGTGACATTGAGACGGGAGAAACTTATGATTGGACGCCTAAAAAGAAGAAGGTATTTACACCATGGAAGTCTGTTGGCTTCGGCTCTGCTGGCGTGATAGTCGAGCTTTGGTGGGAGAACGACTGGACGACATACCCAACAAATGACTTGGACATAATAGTCGCTTGGAACGATGGAGTTGACACACACTACGAAGTATCTGGAGCATCGTTAAGGTCTCCTGAGGGAATCTACATTGATAGTTCTGACATCCAGTGGGTCTACGTGCTCTTAATAGGTTACGAAACCTACGGCGTCACCGAAAACTGGAACCTAAGAGTTTACTACGTCAACTAGAATAAACGAAAACCCTCACCTCACCCCAATTTTTTTGTAACCAATAATCCGCGCCAACTATCCCTTCTGTTTGGCTCATACTTATCGGCATAAAAGTTTCCACGATTCATTTAGTTGACGACATGAAACAATAAGCGCAAAAATATCCAGAAAACGCAAGTAATTGTCCCCAGACACATGTGGTGGGGTCGCGGGGATTTGAACCCCGGACCTCGCACGCCCCAGGCGCGAATCTTAGACCAAACTGGACCACGACCCCACAGGGATGGACGACGACCCTAGGTATGACAGTTTTCTTTTCCTAAATAGCTTGCCGCCGTCGTTGTATTCGCCGGTGACGTATTCAAAGCCAGCTTCGATCAGTTCAGCTGCTTGCTCAGCGTTTTTAGCGACTTTGCAGATGAATTTTTCTTCTTGTGGCAGATTTACGAGTTGGATGTATCTGAGGGTGGTTTTGATGTTTCTATGGCCTAGCAATTGTTTGACATATAGGATGTCCTTGGTTCTGGCGTATTCGATCGTTGCTTTCCAATGTCTGATGGTGTGGAAGTGTATTTGTAACAGCCTTGGGTTCCCAAGTTTTTGAGCTGTTCTCTTGCGCATCCGCCGAAAGCCTTTGTCGAGATAGAAAACGTTTTTGTAGATCCATACTCTTTCTGAGTTCTTTGGTAAGTCATTTAACATCTTTGTACGTCTGTCTGATATCTTGAATATTCTCGCTTGGCTTCCTTTCTCAGGTGTTATTCGTACAGTTTTTGTTACAAAGTCGATGTCTATCCATTTTAAGTTGAAGGCTTCTCCGCGTCTTGCAGCGGTTTCTTTGAGTAATTGTAGATATGTAGCCATTTGTTTGCTGCTTGCAGTGATCATTTCGTCTATTTCTTTCTCTGTTGGGATGAATGGTAGTTTCTCGACTGGTTTGTATTTGGGTTTTTGCCATGATATTCCTTGTATTTTAGCGAAGATGTCGTAGGCTTTGACTGCGTTTCTTTTTCTTCCCTATCTGAGCAAGGTACCCATTCTGTTTGCCTTCTGCTTTCAGAAAAGCGGTAATGCGTATGTCCAAATATCCCGCCTTCTGATCCGTTCCACATTAAAACATCTATCCAATCGTCTCTAGGCTCTACAGCAAAAACTTTCTCCAACTTCTTAAGCCGCCTCAAAATCGTCTGGTTACTCATAGATCCTCTCTCCATGCTTAGCCATAATCCGTTCATACAGAACCCTTAACTCTTCCAACTCCTCTCTAGTGTGACCTTTCCACCAGCCTTTCTCAGCACCGTTCATCATTAGGCTGTTTCCGAAAAACGTGACCACCTGATTGTATCTCTTGACAATCGCCTTTTCTTCTTCTGACAAGTCGGTGGTTAAACGAATGCACTTCTCTATGACCTCATGCAAGGTTTTGATGACTTTCCTTTCCTCATCATTCAAGGCTTCCAAACATTCCATCTCAACCTCCTCGTTCCATACGGGATCGAAACCCCTTAAGTCGAACCAGCTAACCTTGTTGTTTTTGTCTCCCTAACCAAGCTCCCGCGCCTTAGTGCGCAAAATATTCATCCTCTTACTGAAGTACGCGCTTTCGCTTTCAACTAAAAGATCAAAGTCAACAAGAGGCAGTTCTGGCTCAACCGGCTTAACCTGCTCCTCCAACTTCTCAATCCTCTTAACAATCGACGCTTTCAATGCAATGAACTCCCATGTCCTCGATTCACTTTCTGATTCTGCGTCATCTCCTCTAACTTGCCCAGACGTTCTATGATGTCTCGCGTTTGAACAATATCTCTGTGAATCTCTAAAGCCTCAAGAACAGTTCTTAGAGCACCTACCCTCGCGCTGTCATTACTAGCTTTCAAATAGATGCTCCACGCAGCCCTCTGAACAGAGCCTAATTTCTGCTCTATCACATCAGTGAACTCTGCATACTTCTCCAAGCTCAA
>CAYFTS010000089.1:0-8260 GCA_964346135.1 uncultured Candidatus Bathyarchaeia archaeon
TTCGTACCCTCGAAGACGGAGAGAAAATCGATAAAGCCATAAAAACCGCCAAGTCAGCAGTTGTGATAGGAGCTGGCTTAATAGGACTCGAAACCGCGGTAGCTTTTGTTGAGCGAGGATTAAAAACCACAGTTGTAGAACTTCTTCCATACGTTTTGCCGGTGATGCTGGACAAAGACATGGCTGACATGGTTCAAGAGAAGCTGGAAGAAAAAGGCTTAAACATCATCGTTGGACGTGGAGTCGACGAAATTCTCGGAACCAATAAAGTTAGCGGAGTTTCAGTTGGTGGAGAAAAAATTCCAACTGACATAGTGGTAGTAGCTACAGGGATAAGAGCGAATACCAAGCTGGCTGTGGATGCAGGTGTAGTGCTGGGTGAAACTCGAAGCATAAAAGTGAACATGCGCATGGAAACTTTCAAGACAGTGAACAATCGAGTGCAACCGCTAAAAGATGTTTATGCAGTGGGAGACTGCGCTGAATCAGTAAACTTGATTACCCATAGACCCATGCTGAGTCAACTTGGAACAACAGCTGTAAGACATGCAAAAGTGGCGGGAATCAACGCTGCAGGCGGCTACGCCATGTTTCTTGGATGCTTGGGCTCTGCGATCACAAAGATGTTTGATTTTGAAGTTGGCGCCACTGGCTTAACAGAGTTTATGGCGGGACGAGCTGGAATCAAAACCGTGGTAGGAGGCATGACTTCGAAAACTAAGGCTGACTATTTCCCAGGAGCTCTACCAATCAGGGTGAAGCTGGTTGTGGAAAAAGAAACAGAAAGGCTTGTCGGCGGGCAAATCATAGGTGGAGAGGAAGTAACTCAACGCATAAACGCGTTGTCCTTTGCCATACAGAAGCAAATGACTGTGCGGGAACTGGCGAAGGCAGACACTTGTTATGCTCCGCCTGCAAATGAGACTTGGGAACCCATGGTTTTGGCTGCAGAAACAGCGCTAAGAAAACTGCGATAACATCGCCAATAGTCTTCCCTCTTTATTTTTCAACGTTGTTATACAAATTTGAAAATCTAATTATACATATTCGTCTACATGTGCAAAAAAGTTGCATTTTGATAATCAATAGTTTCATGGTTATTACGTATTTTCCACGTTAAAACGTCAATACGGCGAATTGTGGCGAAAGCTTTTTAGGAAAAAACACAGATTAAGTTGACACTCTAGATAGAGGTGATTGAGAATGGCAGTAAATGTTGCAATCAACGGATTCGGAAGAATAGGACGACTACTATACAGAGCAGCCATAGAAACCAAAGCCGACATAAACTTCGTAGCAGTAAACGACTTAACAGACGCCAAGACGTTGGCACATCTCCTACAAAACGACACAGTACATGGCAAAGCACCTTTTAACGTCAAAGCTAAAGACGGAGCCCTAATCGTCAACGGAAAAGAACTTAAAATTTTAGCACAACCAGATCCAGCAAAACTACCTTGGAAGGAAATGGGCGTTTACCTAGCAATAGAATCAACAGGAAGATTCCGAGATAGAGAAGGCGCCTCAAAACATCTGCAGGCGGGAGCCAAAAAAGTGTTAGTTTCAGCACCGATGAGCCCAGCTACCAGCGCAGACATAACCTTAGTCTTAGGAGTAAACGATGACAAATACGATCACAAAAAGCACAATGTAATCTCTCTAGCCTCCTGCACAACAAACGCCATAGCACCCGTAGCCAAGGTGTTAAATGACAAGTTTGGCATCAAAGCGGGACTAATGACCACCACTCACGCTGTAACTAACGATCAACGACTACTTGACATGCAACATAAAGACTTACGGCGAGCCCGATCAGCTGCATTCAACATGGTGCCAACAACGACAGGCGCAGCTGTAGCTGCTACCCTAGCTCTGCCAGAGCTTGAGGGAAAAATGAACGGTCTAGCTTTACGTGTCCCTATACCAGACGTCTCTATAATCGACTTTGTGGCTACCCTGAAAAGAGAAGTCACCAAAGAAGAAGTAAACGCTGCCTTCAAAGCTGCAGCTAAAGGAAAACTGAAAGGAATTTTGGACTACACGGAAGAACCAATGGTCTCATCGGATTACGTACACAATCCATACTCGTCAATTGTAGACGGGCTTTCCACAATGGTTATCGGAAACTTAGTCAAGGTGCTTTCGTGGTACGACAACGAATGGGGCTACTCCGTTAAGATGGTGCGGATGGCAGAGAAAATCTGCAAGATAGAAGCAGGTAGCTAACGAACCATACACAACTCTTCGAATCCAAATTTCACTTTTTTAAAGAATAAGGAGAGGAAAGAATGCCCAAATTCTTAACAATAGACGACCTCAACTTCAAAGATAAAACAGTTCTAGTCAGAGTGGACTTCAACTCACCCATAGACCCGCATACCAAGAAAATTCTAGACGACACTAGAATACGAGCACACGCAGAAACAACCATCAAAGAACTAGTTCAGAAAGGCGCCAAAACCGTAATCTTAGCACATCAAGGCAGACCGGAAAGCGCTGACTTCACTCCACTCAAGCAACACTCACAAGCCCTCAGCAAGGCACTTGGCATGCCAGTGAAATACGTGGAAGACATTTTTGGAGAAAAAGCAAAAAAAGCCATTAAAGAACTGAAGAGAGGTGAAGTTCTCGTTTTAGAAAACGTTCGAACATACCCAGATGAAAGAAAAAAAGGAACACCCGAAGAACACGCAAACTCTGAATTCATAAAGAACCTAGCTCCACTAGCCGACGTATTTGTTAACGACGCCTTCGCAGCTGCCCACCGAGCCCACATATCAATCGTAGGATTCACTGCGGTTTTGCCCAGCGTTGCTGGTCGAATAATGGAAAGAGAACTTAAATCCTTAAGCAGGGTTTTAGAGAATCCTGAAAAGCCTTGCATCTACATTTTTGGAGGAGCAAAAGCCGACGACTCCCTAAAAATATCCAAGTACGTGCTCGAAAACAACATTGCAGACCACATACTAACCGGCGGAGTAATCAGCCACCTCTTCCTCGTAGCAAAAGGATTCAACCTCGGAAAGCCAAGCATGCAATTCTTGGAAAAAGAAAAAGTTCTAGACTTGGTGCCAGGCATACAAGAGCTGATGAAAACATACCCAGACAAAATTGAAGTGCCAACTGACGTAGCTGTGGACGTGAAAAGAAAAAGAAAAGAACTAGCAGTTAACGAGTTGCCTACAAGTTATCCCATCTACGACATAGGAACAGAGACTGCCAAAAAATACGGAGCAATAATACGTGAAGCCAAATCCATCGTTGTCAGCGGCCCCATGGGAGTTTACGAAAACAAAGAATTTCTAATGGGCACAAAGAAAACCTTTGAAGCAGTAGCTGCTTCTAAAGCGTTTTCCTTAGTGGGAGGAGGACACACTGTGGCGGCTACGAAAGAACTAAAACTAGCCAACCAAATAAGCTACATAAGCACTGCAGGAGGAGCTCTCATAGAGTTTCTTATGGGAGGAGCCTTGCCGGGTGTCGTGGCGCTTGAAAAAGCGGCGGCTAGAGCCTGAAGTCTGAATATCGCTTCGCCAACTTCCCTTTTTTTAGGTCAAAATGCGAGACAGATAACTCTTGATAAGACTTAACTATCTAGAGTTAATTCTGTAGTCTTATGGACATACTAACTTTCATCATCATAGTGGTAATAGTTAGCGTCTCAGGAGCGTTGGCTCCTGGCCCCCTATTTTTTGCCACAATCTCTTACGGAGCCAAGTTAGGAGCCAAGAGTGGGTTGGCGTTTTCTGTTGCGCACACTCTAATCGAGTTTCCCCTCGTCATCCTATTGGCACTCGGGCTTCTAACCGTTGCCAACGAGCCGACCATTAAACTCTTAACAGGAGTTGCAGGAGGATTGGCTCTTCTCGTTTTAGGCGCCTTACAGATTCGTGACGGCCTTACCTCTAAATTTGATACATCTAGTGAAAGCAGAGGGGCTTCCAAAAACCCTCTGTTTGTAGGTTTAGTCCTCACTGGTTTAAACCCGTTCTTTATTGGTTGGTGGCTAACAATTGGAGCAGATCTAATTCTTCAAGCTCTCGCGTTCGCGTCCCTAGCCGGCGTTGTGCTTATGTATGTCAGTCATACATGGATGGATTACGTGTGGCTTACAGCTGTCGCTCATTTCGCAAAGATGGGGATAAACGTTGTAGGGGTTAGAGGGTACAAAGTCGTCGTGATAGTGTTCGGAGCAGTGTTGATTTTCTTTGGGTTCCTTTTTCTCACGTCAATTCTCTGAACTCCCATATATCGTCCTGTCTTTTCTCTATCAGCTTTTGCTATAATGTAGATACTGAAATTATGGTTGATGAACAGAAAAACTTTACATTTGATTCTGTGCCCCTGCGCGCGACAAAGTTTTAATAATGAACAGAATTGAATAGCTGTTAAAAGGAGAAGGATGCCATGTCGTCTAAGTCTAGTGAGAAGTTTATTGTATGGGGAAAAAAGCGGTTTCCCCCCCAAAATCCTGGATGTCAGAAGCCGCCGTTATTGTGAAGAAAGCCGAAGGATCCTGTTTAACAACCCTTGATGGAAAAAAGATAATTGACTTCACAAGTCAATGGCAATCAAATAATGTCGGTAATGTTCACCCAGAGGTTCTTGAGACTTCTGTCGATGCCTTAAAACGATACGGCTTCTTAATACCGGCTCTCGGTATGGTGCCTGAAGCCTACGAGCTTGCAGAGAAGCTGGTTGAAATCTCGCCTGGAAAGAGGTTTTCAAGGGTTACGTATGAGGTTTCTGGAACAGAGGCTGCGGAGGCTGGCGTGTCTTATGCCTTAGCCTATAAAGACAGACCCTTGATAATATCTTTTATCAAACAGTATCACGGTATGTCTCTAGGAGCCAAGAACATTGGTTCTTTAAGCTCTGATATTAGGAGGTTTAACGAAACCTTCCAGGGAGGCGTATTGTTTGCGCCCTATCCTCTAACCTATGGAGTCCCGTTCAAGGGCTCCCCCGAGGAATATGCAGATTTCTGCCTCTGGTACATTGAAGACCAGATCCTAAAATACATTTCACGCTCAGAGCGAATCGCTGGGATTCTCTTTGAACCCATCATCGGAGAAGGAGGATACTGGGTTCCCCCAGACAACTTTTTCCCGGACTAAAGAAACTCGCAGACGAATATGACTGGGCACTAATATGTGATGAGGTGTTGGTTGGTTTTGGCAGAACAGGAAAAATGTGGTCAATAGAGCACTGGAATATTGATACGGACTTAATGCCAATAGGTAAAGCCCTTAGTGGAGGGTTAATGCCTTTGGCAGGTTGTATGGGAACCGAAGAAGCCATGGGAGGAACGGAAGCTTACTCATGCAGCACATTCGGTGGACATCCAGCGTCCTATGCAGCAGCATTAAAGAACATAGAAATTATAGAAAGGGAAAAACTGTGCGATAGAGCTGCAAGGCTAGGTGAAGTAGCATTGAGAAGAATGAAGAAATGGATTGATCAATATGAAATTGTTGGTGACGCAAGAGGTAAGGGACTTATGTTGGCAATAGACATGGTAAAGAAGAAGGAAAAGCCAGGCATGTTTCCCGAAAACGTTGAAGTCGCTGAAAAAACATATTATCAAAGCATGGAAGAAGGAGTGTTACCTCTCTGGGGCACTGGCGACACCCATTTGAGAGTAGTGCCTCCACTAAACATACCGAAAGAACTGCTAGATCAAGGTCTTACAAAAATAGAACAGGCGATTAGGAAGGTTCAGAAAAGTCTTTAGCTAAATATAGCCTTGTTCCGTTCGTTAGGATGACTTGCATGCCTCTCTTTTTGAATCATATATCTAAAATGATAATATTAATCGTTTCCGAATGCAGACTATAACTGAAATAATGACTATAATTGTTGGAGACGTATGTGCAACATGAGACGTCACATTGAGAACGAAAAAAATAATGAAACTCGATACAGCCACTAGCATATTCTGCTTTTTCGGTAGAGCTAAGTTTGTCAAGGAGGTGCCTTCCTTTGTCCCGTAGCCTTTTTGGAGATGAAATTGAGATTTTGCGGAGAACAGTTGAAGGTAGGAAAGTGAAGGTGAAATGGGATTGGGTGAACTTTGAAAGCACTAAAGCTTTCCCGGTTGACGACAATTTGATGTCATGGGTTATCGGCCAAGACAGAGCACTGCAAGAATGTTTCCTCTGTCTTGATGAGTGGGCGCACAAACTGAAGTGGCTTGAAAAGAACAGATGGTACGAAGAGTGGAGGGCGCCAAGCAAAGTTAAACCTGGCGCTAAAACGAAATTGAGCCCTGGACCCTATTTGCTTCTCTTGGGAGAACCTGGAACTGGAAAGTCTCTTATTGGAAGGGCGTTAGCGGATAAGCTTACTGAAATCTACAAGGAAAACAAAATTAAGTTATTTGATGTTCTCTGTTGGAAAAATAAGATTATTCCAAGTGAACCAAAAATCTCGATTAATGAGGCGGGTAAGGGTAAAGAGGTAATACGTAAAGAGAAGTTTAGACAGGAGAAGAAGAAGTTTCTAATTTCAACTGGTTTAAAACTGCTTATAGCTTTCCTGATAATATTTGGCATAACACTTCTGTTCCTCGGACTATACGGCATAAACGACATCTTCTTGAAATGGGCTTCCAACTCTGAGATAGCTGAAAACTTAACTTTGCAGGAAGCATTTTCCTACAATTTCTTGGACTATTTTGCAAGCCAATTCCCCTCATTGACACTCATCCTTGTCCCAGCGGGGTCAATGCTGTTCTTCGCTATACTAATTTGGTGGTTTGGAAGGCTTGGCGGAGCCAGTAATCTGCCGGGCATTGGTGGAGCCCAACAATCTAATGTGCCTAAATTGATAGTTGACAATTCTTCTCAACATGCGCCTTTCATAGATGCTACTGCTCACAGGTCTTCTCAACTGTTTGGAGACATAGCTTGGGACCCGTACCAAACTGGAGGGCTGGGAACACCTGAACATCAGAGAGTGACCGCTGGAGACGTTCACAGAGCATCTCTTGGCATCCTCTATATAGATGAAATTAAGAATCTTGACCCAGTTGAAGCCATCACTCTACTAACGGTATTAGAGGATGGACAACTACCCATCACCTCAAGGGGACGTCTACAACTCGGCGGCACCGCTGCATTAGCTGTTTCCACCGAACCGATTCCCTGCATGTGTTTCCTTGTCGGCGCTGGCAACTTTGATTCAATCAGCCAAATACATCCAGCACTAATGGACAGAATATATGGATATGGCAAAGTTGTCCGAATGAACAATGACATGCCTAACACTGTGGAAAATCGCCGCAAATATGTTCAGTTTATTGCCCAAGAAGTACAGCGTTTCCATCTGATTCCTTTCAGTAGAGAAGCTTGCGAAGAGATTGTTGCTGAAGGCAGACGTAGAAGCAACAAAAAAGACGCATTGGCCACCAAGTTTAGACCATTAATTTCAATCATTAAAACTGCTGCTACGCTAGCTATGAACGAAAAGAAGAAAGTTGTTGAGAGAAGTCATGTTATAGAAGCTATTGAAAATCATTGCAAAACAATTCAGAGACAGATATTGGAACATCAGCTAAGTGAGAGAGGCAAACTGTTAGAAATTAAGCCTCAAGGGGATAAGCTTGGACAAATCTATGGTTTAGCAGTTGTATCAGACCCTTACAGTGGAGAAAAGACAGGAAACGTGTTGTGCGTCAGAGCGCACATGGTTAAGAAAAGTAAGGGTTCTAGAAAATACCCATTGAAAGGATATTATAAGGTGACTGGTATAGCTAAGGGAAGTGCGGAGAAATTCATATCTGACAGCGTGGCGAAGGTTAGGAGTGTTATTCTTCAAAAATATGGAGTAGACATTGCTCAAGACTATTTGACTCACATTGACTTTGCACAGTCTTATGGAGTTGATGGGCCATCAGCTGGCGTTACAATGGCTATACTGCTTTGTTCTCTACTGGAAGGAAAACCAATCAGACAAGATGTGGCTGTCACTGGCGAAATTAATGTTGGAGTGAATGATGCAGTGCCAGTTACTGCTGTTGGAGGACTACATGAGAAGATTAAAGCTGCTGAAGCATGGGGATTCAAGAAGGTGGTGGTGCCTAGAAAGAACTTTGACTATTCCATGGATGTTAAAGACTACAAGATAGAAGTGGTGTCGGCTAAAAACTTAGACGACTACTTGAAAGAGTGTTTAGCATAATTCCATAAAATAGCTTCTTTCCTTCAACTTCTATAAAGTGCTCAAAGCGAAGGATATGCCACCTTCAATCGCTTTATGC
>CAYFTS010000090.1:0-5756 GCA_964346135.1 uncultured Candidatus Bathyarchaeia archaeon
ATCTCAAAACGTAACAACGACCATCCAATAGCCCACAGAATTGCTAGTGCAATCAGTTTCGTAAAAAGCCTTTGCTTGTCCATATCAAACATCTTTCAATAGCTTCAGTTTTTATGACTGGTGGCAAAAACTTAGACTAGCACATGAGACTGGACACTCAATGTGTTAATGAATACATGAAACAGTGTACTAAAGATTTAAGAAAGATGCATGCACATCTCATGTGTTATTTCATTTGAAGTTGCATTAATAATTTAAGGAGAAAAGTTCCATCAATAATTGTTGTGTAGATGGGAGGTTGAGGTATGAATGAAATACTTGTAATAGCGTTGATCTTTGGAATGCTGTCAATTGGTGCATTATTGCTGTATTTCGTTAAAGTCATCATAGGAAAAATGGAGAAGTATTTCCTGAGCAAAGACGAGACTCTTGTATTTATTGGGGTTGTTCTGATAGCCTTAGGTTTGCTTTCAGGTTACTTAGGTCTACTTGGAGCAGGATCTGGCATACTTTTTGCAGATTGGATACTGAACTGGGAAAGAATAGTAGAAAGATATAGACCCAAGAAAGAATCATAGAACATTTAGAAAAAGAATAGTTGAGCAGGTGTTCTGCTTCATCATGCTCTAGTTTGATATTCATGTCTTGCTTCTGTGGGCAAGTCTTCTCTTTTTGTTGTATTCCAAAATGGTTGTTGCTAGAAAATAGACTGTGCCAAACATAACGGTAAACCACTAAGACCAATGGAAGTCTTAACACTTCTTGGCAAAATGAGAGAGAAAGAGGAACAAGAGGAATATAAGAAACTAATAGCAGAAAACAACAACCACTAACCCTTTTTTTCTTTGAGAGCAGAATAAGCTTGTTTACTTCCGATATCGGTCGATTATGGCTTCGTATATAGTTTTATATAATAATATATCAAGATTGAAATATAAAAAAGTCCCACCAGCACTACTATCGCTCCATATACGTCTTCCCCCATCATTAGTCCAATTGAAAAACCCAAAGCTCCGACAAATAGTCCCAAGAAAGTTAATTTCCATACCAATTCCATTTCTTCCTACTTCCCAATCATAACTTTAAGATGTCAATAATTTAAATCTTAAAGAAAAAGAAATGTTGAGTAGTGTTTGCTTCATCTTGTTTGATATTCGTATGTAATCTATTGAGTGTTTTCTTTTGCAGCAGATCTATAACTTATGACAAGCAGGACTGCTCCTACAGGCAACAGAAGAAAGACTCCAGCAAGAAAGAGTATCCGATTAGTAAGGGACTGCCAAGCAAGGCTTGTTGTAAATTCTTCCTCCAATACGAAGTCTACATGGCTCTCAGCATCGCCATTAGTGTTATCAAAAGTGAAGTAGTACAGATCATCGGCAGGATTTATTGTAAAGTTGTAATAATTGTCAATTAAGATGTTCTCAATCTCATATGCGTTTGTTCCTGTTGCAGTTAAGTAAATGCCTTCTCCTTCAACTGAAACTTCTCCGTTTAAGACTGATTTTCCCAGTATTCTTGTGTGATAGTATGTTTCTTCTTCATCACCTTGTTTTATGACAAACGATGTATCAATTGCTGGATAGATTGTTGTTGTCTTAAGAAGTAAAGATAGGAATAGACCAGCCCCAAGCATTAGTAAGATTAGCCCTACAAATGCTCTTTTTCTCACCTCAGATACACCACTTAACGCTCAAAAACACTTAACACCGCTCGGATATTTCTTAGGTTGTATCAATAATTTAAATCTTAAAGAGAAATGTGATCAGTTCTTTTGTTTATTAATACAGGATTTTTCCTATCATTAATAATTTAAGGAGAAAACTTCTATCATCCAAGGTTCTCATCAGTAACACAACCATGTTGAATCAATTATGCGTTCCAAATTTGAGGACTCCAGTCAGAGGGCTGAGGTATGCGGTTCGCACTTATCAAATGCTAAGGGAAACTTAGAGGAATATTGCGTCTGGTTGTGGAACAGAAGGCTAGGGCAGAGGCTGGTTTCTCCGTTCCCTACAGTCTCTATGAACCCATATCGCTTGTCCCTAAGACCCTATTTCATCATAGCCTCTCTATAACTGATCTCCGTAGCTTGTCCCCTTACAAGTCGTGAGCTAAGCTTCCACCTTTCTAAGTTTCCGATAGAGAAAACAGGGCGCGCGCGCAAGTTTTATATTCCCTGCGCAGATTACCCACTCTAAACGGTGGCTTTATGGTGTCAGATATAGAACTTCCGATTGGTGCCAGCGTCATGACAACTTTCAAAGGTGCTCCGTATATACCGCCTAAGAAAGAGTCACTCATGAAACATGGCGTTAAGGCAGCTATACTTGGTGTTCCATTCGATTGCGGTTCAATCCTTCCAGGCACAAGTTCCGCCCCGCAGAAGCTAAGAGAATTATCGGGTTTGGCCCCAAGAGCTTATCTCCTCGATTTTGACTTGGACCTCTTTGATGCGTATCACTTAGCTGATTGTGGAAATGTTACAGTTATACTAGGAAATCTTGAAAAGTCAGTTAACCTTATCGAGGAAGCAACTTCAGAGATCATTCAAGCTGGGGCTTTGCCCTTCTTAATTGGAGGCGATGACACAATACCAATTCCAGGATCAAGAGCTCTGTCAAAGAACACCAAAGGGAACATCGGCTACCTGAAATTTGACACCCACTTTGATTGCGACTTCTTTGACGAAAACCTCGGTGGCAAAGTGAACAACGGAACAAATTTGCGTCGAGCTATTGAATTGCCCAACTGTAAGCCTGAGAATATTGCACTGGTTGGCATGCATGGAGCCGATAACCCGAAAGAGTCGGTGGAGTGGGTTAAAGACCACAAAATTGCTTTGTTCACGATGCGTGACATTGTTGACAGGGGCATAAAAGACGTAGTGAAAGATGCTCTAGAGAGGGTCTGGGATGGCACGGAATCTGTCTACGTCAATTGGGACGTTGATGTGTGTGAAGCTTCCTACTCACCTTATGGATTAACCAATAGGGAGAGTATTGAAGCTTGCGAGTTAATAGGGGAAACCAAAATTGGCTGCATGGACCTCACAGAAATGAGGGGACTCGAGAAGGAGTGTCTAATCAGTAGATATATGATTTTCAGCATCCTAGGCGGTCGAAAGATACACTTGAAATAATACCATTCATGCTCGCAACTGCAACTCTTGGAGTCCATGTTTTTTGTTCACCCCTTACAAACTTCGCTAACAACAACGCTTCTTCACTAATCAAAGTTTCAATAGTTTGTTTCTTGCCAATTCTCATTCTTGGAACTTCAACTTCTAACTCAGAATTCCTGCACAAATGCTCTGATGAAAAGATCGGAACCTCAATTATGTTTATATTAATAACTTCAAGGAAAAAAGATTTGGGATGCTCCGACTGGACACAAGACCTGACGCCCCAGTTTCTTCGTCGGACTTGGTTATGTAATTTACGGTTTCGGTCTCAATATATTTTTTTACAAAAAAAATTGACGATTTAATGTTGAAACAATGTAAATAATTGATGCATGCATGCAGAGAAGATTTGCCGGAAAGTGGAGACATGAACTCATCAAAGTGAGAGGTAAACTTCAAAACCGATATAGAGACCTTAAGACAGGTCGCTTCATCAAGAAGCCATAGATCGGAAAATGCATGCATGGATATAAGGGTAGTGAATCAGGACAAGATGTAGAATAAAGGGAAAGTGGATTAGGAATTCATAACCTTTTAAACTTCGCTTGATCACTCAAAGACTCAATCAGAGGTGGACGATAAGATGAATGGAAGAGACGTAAAAAACACTGAAGGGAAACTAGCAGTTTCAAAGGAAGTGACTAAGCAATGAATAGAAAAGACATTTATCAGTTGATTATGGTAGTCTGTGTGCTATTGGCATTTCTCGAGATATCTTATCTGTATGACTATGTAGCATCACTTGAAGATTTAAGGACGGAAGCGTTAACATTCGGTTCAGTGTTTTCCGTTTTCAAGTATACCATATGGGGTATGCTTAGTACTTCATTCTTTGCTCTACTAGCAGTTCTATCGTTTCTCGAAGCTAGAAAACAAGCCTAGCCCTCAATTCCCATTTTCATGCACGGCAAGGAAACCTAGGAAAATTACCTAGTTCTGTAGTTATTCAGATCCTCAAGACAATGCTTACAGACCCTTAGATTGTTGTAGGGTTCATGCATGCAACTCTTACCATTGTTTTTGTCTAAAAACCAACGCGCGCGCAACCAACTATTTCTTAAATGGGTTTCTTTCTTCCTTGGTGCGGTTTCTAATGCACGCGCTACTTGGAGCGGAATGCATTAATTGTATTAATGTTGAACAAATGTACGCGAAGCTTTATTATTATTGGTGCGAATGTGTATAGTGAATCTTAATATATAGTATGTGGAAGCGCATGCACGGACGAGTATTTGTTTGCCCAAATCCCAAATGCAATAAGAAGATTGAAAAGCTGTTTCTCTTGCATGATTATTCAACGACACCTGCGAAACATTATTATGCTTGCCCCCACTGCTTCTTGAGACTAAACGTATATGCATCTATGCATAGGAATCTGACGCGCGTATTCGCTGGCTTATTCTTAACAGCTTTCGGATCGTTTATTCTGGTTTGGGTCGGCTATTTAACTTGGTCTGATATGACTTCGTTGGGCAAAGAAGTCGCGCTTATATTCTTCGGTTCAAGAACGGGTGAAGCTATCAGTCTGGGGATAGGTATGAGAGTAATATACTATTTTCTGATAGGCTTGGCCCTCCTTCTCTTAGGTTTACTTACATTTCTTCGAAGACGGAGTAAGACCATCGAACGACGTTTCAGCCCAACCGCACTGGAGAGGGAAGGTGCGCATGGTCTGGAGGGAGTAAAAAAAATGCCCAGAGTGACAGAACTGGAATTATGGAAAAAGAGAGAAGAGGAAAGATTAGCTGAAAAGAAGAATGTGACCTCGCGGAAGTGGTTCAAACATAATCCGTTTATAGCCAAAATGGTATATGAGCAGACTACATGGAATATATCAAAGAGCAAATTCCATGCTTGGTTACTTGATTGTAAGGTTAATTACTTTCCATGTTTTCTTTATATGAAGCCGAGTGAAGCAGGAATAACACAAAAACAGGCTATACACGAGATTTGTTGTTACTATCCATATGAATTAGGAGATGTCAAAGAAGAAAATATCTGTTGTAGGCTAAAGAAGAATAGTGCTTACGATGATTTGTATGTCAAATATGCTGGGGAATTGTGGAGAGCGTATCTAAACTTGAGAAGGCTTAAAGGGATAAAAGGCTATACAAGAAACATCTTTTTAGCTTTGAGATGGACTCTGTGGGAAGAGTTTAATAGAAAAAAAAGAGAACTCGAAGAAATATATGGGGAGACTCCTGAAAGTGAAATTCCGAGAGACTGGACGAAGAAACTTAAAGTAGAGAATGTGGGGCTATGGTAGAGTTGACTGCGCGCGCATAAGTGTTGCCTTGCCATCTGGCCATAATAAAGAAGTGAAGAATTCTAGAACTCCGTAGCTTGCGTGTTATACATCGATCTTCGTGGGAAATAGTTATCTATGGACCAACGAAATTATGTTATGACTGTTATAAGGTGGGCGTGTTGGCAAGAACCCAGTATTTTCATGCACCAAAGGTTGCTGTGATTGGGGTGGGATTTGTCGGCTCGTCCTTCGCCTATTCCCTGATGATTCACGGAACTGTGTCAGAGATCGTTCTCATAGATATCGATAGGAAGAGATCTGAGG
>CAYFTS010000091.1:0-12757 GCA_964346135.1 uncultured Candidatus Bathyarchaeia archaeon
ACGATTCGAAAACCAAATTTTTGATGCTGGCTTTTTCCTTCTTTTCCCTTCTTTCACATCATCTAACTGGAATCATCTCTTTCTCTCTTCTAATCTTAACCCTAGCGTTCAAGTCATACAAAAGCGAAAAACCTTCATCTATGACGGCAAAAGCTTCGTTAGTAATTTCCTTTATTTTCTGCACCAGTCTTTTGCCCCTTTCTCTAATTTACTTAAGGGCTTTCCGAGCTGGCACCTACACAGCTTTTACCTTAGATAAATTATTTGAATTACCCGTAGAAGAAATTGTAGGACTATTCTTAATTGGAAACCTCACCTATGGTTTCAATCTTGGAACCATACTTCTCAATATTGTAGGCCCCTTGCTTGCACTTCTAAGCATGATATACCTCCTATACAATTTGAGAAGAAATCCCACCGCCAAATATCGGACATACATCTACTTCCTTTTCGCAGCGTTTCTAATGATATTAGTCGACTACCGAATCCTGAAGCTTTTCATGGAACGGCTTCCACTTAACGAGGAAAGACTTTGGGTGTTCCGAGATTTTATAGCCGTTCCATTTGTGGCACTCGCAATCTATACAATAGTTTCATCATTGAAGACTTTCCTAAAGGCACAATCTCTGCCGACCGTAGACGTTGCCACTCTGAAGTCGTTGTCTAAGCGTAGTATTGTCAGTGTCTTAAGTCTGTTATTTACTCTAAACATTCTAATCCCAGTGATTCTAGGAGGGTGGATTACAGTTTCCTTAAGCGCCGCATATCCTCAAGTGGCTCCTCTACAGACAACATGGTACGAACTAGAAGCTGTGAAATTCATCGAAGAAAACACCCACGAAAAATACGTAGTAATTGGCGACATATGGACAATTTATGCAGGCGAAAGAATAGTGGGAATCAACAACCCAAGAGCCTACTACTTCGGAGAATTAAACAGAACCGGATATGACCTATTCTTTGACATGAAGGAGAATCCATCTCCACAATTGATGCTCTCGGCCATGAACCGCACCGACACCACCGTCGCCTACTTCATAGTTACAGAACCCAGACTCGGCACCGAAGAGTTTAGTAACACTGTTTCCAAAGCCTTACAAAACGGTTTACCAGTCTACTATACCTTTGGCAACGAAAAACTCTACATCTTCTACTACCAAAAATAAGCCAACTCCTAATAACAATCTTACACTCCTCGCACACACCATGCCCAAAAAATAATTATCCCTCAACTTCATAACGGTTAAATAATAACGGCGTAAACAGTGAATAAGACCAGCGTTAACAAACTAGATACTTTCAAGAAACTCGCCACAATAAACTAGTCTATCCACAAAGTCTCAGGCAAGTTTTTGAAGTGATTGTCACCTGTGATTACTTTAGCATTGAATACTCTAGTTGTCGCCAACACTATTGCGTCGAAGAGGCTTGGAGCCTTTATTCCTTCCTTTTTCGCCTTCGCCGAAAGTTCCATGTAACATCTAGCCGATTCGATAGCAACATCTATGTTAATCGAAGATATATCTGAGGTTTCTACAATAGTCCTCAAGCGCTCCAAAATCATTCGTTGCTTCACTCCCTCTCCAAGATACTTACGTGCAATCTCCGACATCACTACATCAGACGTATAAACTTCATCAGCCTCTACGAGCTTCTCCCTCACCTTTTCTCCCGTCTTACTTCCAATGAAAATTTCAATCCAAGCATAACCATCAACTACGATCTTAACCGCGATCCTCCTCAGAAAAGGGTTTTATCCGCCTCCTATCCAAGCCAAACGCCTCATCAATCAGCATCTTACGCTGCCGCCTAATAAGCAACCTTATAGCTTCATCCAGAGTTCCCACCTGCATCTTCTCACGCAACCTCTCCAACATCCCTAACGTATTCTTAGACACCCTAACAGTTGTTGATTTGGCCACGCGCATCACCACAAAAAAATATATTAGTATACCAATATACCATAAATATATCACATAAAAATGGCGCCACTACAGCGCTCGCAAATTTAACTTAAACCTATTTTTCTGTCACCAGTTCCCTTGGCTCGGAGCCGACTCCGACTCAGTTTCGTCACCATTTTCGACTCCACATTTCAATGATGTTTTTACATGGGGTAAATTGGGCTGTCAATAGCTGTTACCAGTTTGTCACCACCTGTCACCAGTTTGGAGCCAAGTTTTCTTGAAGTTTTTCCAGGACTTGGAAAACATTTCTCCTTGTGCACATTGGTTTACGCGCGCTCTGAGTCCTCCAGAGAGCCTAAAGATCAGGACTCGTGGACACCAAAAAAAGTGGGGTTTGCGGGGGAAATCTCTACTGTGGGTAGGGTTCAAATCCCACCTCCGGCGCTAAATTTGCACAAGTTTGTTTGTGGCGTGAGATAGGTTCAAATATCGGTTTAAATTCTCGGGTTTAAGTTTTTTCTGATGTGATGTACTCTGGTGAAGACTTAGATCCAACCCAACTCTCGCGCGAACGAATTATTTGTTTCTTTTTATGAACGGTTCAAACATGACACGGGCCTTTCGTTTTTTCCCTCTTATATCAACGTGAAGTGTAGTATCTTCTTTTGCGAAGCTTTTTCTAATGTAAGCAAGGGCTATCCCTTTGTTTATAGTTGGAGATAGATTTCCACTTGTTATTCTGCCGATTAGTTCGTCATCTTTCCATACGTAATATCCGTGTCTAGGCACACAGCGTTCCTCCATAAGCAGTCCTACCAATAGTTTATCTACTCCTTTCATTATCTTCTCCTCTATTACGTGCTTTCCGATGAAGTTTTCTTTGTTCAGATCAACGAAATTCACTCTATTAGTTTCCACAGGGGTAACGCTTTCATCCTCATCCATCCCATACAACAAGTAGCCACATTCAAGTCTTAGCAGATCTCTTGCCCCTAGGCCACATGGAGGAATGCCCATGTTGACTAGATCGTTCCAAATTTTGAAGATTCCTTCTCGAGATTGGTACCAAATGTATAGTTCATATCCGTCCTCTCCAGTGTAACCGCTTCTCGAAGCGAGAATTCTTGTCGCATTCTTTTCGATGAATTTGGCCGAAAACCATTTTAGATCTGGCAGGGTTTTGCCAAACCGCTCTCTAAGGTAAGTAACGGTTTTGGGTCCCTGAATTGCCAACATAGCCGTTGCGTCGCTTATGTCCTCTATTGTCACTTCAAGATTCTTTCCATGTGTTTTCAGCCAATCGTAGTCTTTTTCCCTGTTGATAGCATTAGTGACTACAAGAAAATCATCGTTGTCAAGTCTATAAACTGATATATCATCAATTATTCCACCGCTTTCACTGCAAATGAATCCGATCTTCATTTCAAGATTTCTCATTTCCATGATATTCGCGGTCGTTGTTCTCTGAAGGAGTTCTTCAGCATCCTTTCCTTTGATGCTAAGTCTCCCCATATGGGAAACATCGAATATTCCCACGTTTTCCCTTACATACTTATGCTCCACATGGATTCCGTTGTACCATAAGGGCATATTCCATCCTGCGAACTCTCCCATGGTCGCTCCAAGCTTAAGGTGGATGGGGTAAAGAACTGTTTGTTTAAGCACCACGAGTTCCCCTTTTGTACATTCTCCAGCTTAAGCACAGGGTTCTATGATGAGAAGCCTTTACCTCATTAATTCTACTAACAGAAGTGTTGTAGGGTCCTCCACGAACCTTCATGGGCTCGTTATACGCTTCGTCTATTATCTTCGACATAATTTTAACAAAGTTGTCAAGTTCTCTCTTGGTTTCACTCTCAGTTGGTTCAATCATAAAAGCTTCATCGATTATTGTGGGAAAATAGGTTATGGGCGCGTGGACACCGTAGTCGAGAAATCTTTTCGCCACATCTAAGGCTCTTACGCCAGTTTTTTTAGCCAATTTTGAGAGGCTCAAAACAAATTCGTGTTTTCTAGGTTGGCTGGTATTGAATGGGACATTAATGCCTCTAAGTCCCTTAAGCTTGTTTAATAGATAGTTCGATCCTAAAACGCTTGCTTCAGCAGCTAGCTTTAATCCCTCGGCCCCCATCATCAAAATGTACGCGTAGGTTTTCACGTAAACTGAAAAATTGCCGTGGAACATTTTGATTTTTCCAAGAGCCTTAGGCCTGTCGTAATCGAGACAATAGGAGTTTGCCGCTGGGTCGTATTCAACTGTTGGTGCGGGCAAGTATTCTTGAAGTTCTTTTTTGACTCCTAGAGGGCCTGCTCCGGGTCCACCTCCTCCGTGAGGAGTTGAAAATGTTTTGTGAACATTTAGATGAGCTATGTCAAAACCCATGTCGCCCGGTCTAGCCTTTCCCATAATTGCGTTTAAGTTTGCTCCATCGTAGTATAGAAGACCGCCTACATCATGGATTATCTGGACAATTTCTTCGATGTTTCTCTCGAAAATACCTAGTGTGTTTGGATTTGTAAGCATTAGACCAGCTGTTTCTTCGGTGGCAATTTTCTCCAATTCTTTAATGTCTACACATCCTGTTTCATCACTTTTGACAACGTCTACTTCGAAGCCAGCCATCTCAGCACTGGCAGGGTTTGTCCCGTGGGCTGAGTCAGGAACAATCACTTTTCTCCTTTTTCCTCCACGTTCTTTGTGGTATGCTTTAATCATGAGACATCCGAGGAATTCTCCTTGGGCACCTGCTGCTGGAATGAAGGAAAACTTATGCATGCCTGTTATTTCGCAGAGCGCTTTTTCGAGCTTGTATAGCAGTTCGAGATTTCCTTGCGTGGTTCTTTGGTCCTGGAGTGGATGGACGTTTTGTACGCTTTCCAAAGATGCAAGTTTTTCGTTTATAACAGGGTTATATTTCATTGTGCAACTTCCTAGGGGATAGAAGCCGAGATTCACTCCGTAGTTCATTTGGCTGAGTCGTGTAAAATGTCGGATAACTTCAAGTTCGCTTACTTCGGGCAAGTTTAACTTTTTTCTACGCATTTCTGTCGGTATTTCGTTTATGGCTTTCTTTAATTCTGAGGATATTTCTTTTTCTAGCACGGGAAGTACGTGACCAATTGCTCCTTCACGACTGATTTCAAAGATTAGTGGTTCATTCCATCTACTTTGCCTATACATCCTTTTCACCTCAAAAGTTGGTCAAGCGTGTCGACGTAGTTGTCGATTTGCTGTTTAGTATGCAGCTCAGTAACACATACAAGCACCGATTCTCCTAGCTCTGGAAATTCTGGTACAAGCGATTTACCTCCACAAATCTTGTGCTCTAAGAGTTCTCTTAACACGTAGTCAGCTTGTCTACGTTTGAAACGAATTGTAAACTCTTTGAAATGGGGTGCCTTGAATAAAGGCGCGTCAACCCCATCGATTGAACTGAATTTCTTGATTGCATATTTCGTTTTAGCTAGAATATGTTCGCTCAATTCACGAATACCACTTTTTCCAAGAAGTGAAAGATATACGGCGGAAGCAAGGGCGCATAAGGCGTTGTTAGTACATATGTTAGAAGTTGCTTCTCCTCTGCGAATATGTTGTTCTCTAGTTTGCAAGCTCATAGCAAAAGCTCTCTGTGTTTCGTCAACGGTTGTGGTCATACCTATTACTCTCCCAGGCATTGCCCTGATCATCTTTAGGTCGTTTTTGCATGCTAATATTCCAAGTAGCGGTCCGCCGAAATTCACTGGATTTCCAAATGGTTGTCCCTCCCCCACCACGATGTCAGCTTCATAGTCGCCTGGAGGCCTTATGATTCCCAGAGATGTCGGATCAACTCCCACAATGAATAGTGCACCAGCATCATGTGATATTTCAGCTAGTGCATCTACTTCGTTTTCTAGAAAACCAAGATAGGATGGATTTTCCAAATATACTGCAGCTGTATCTGAAGAAACCTTCTCCTTAAGATTTTCCAGCAAAATTTTTCCATCCTCTCTTGATTGAGCAACTTCAACCATCCTCATTCCAATCGAATCAATGTATGTTTGGAGTGTCGCCCTTCTGTCAGGGGAAGTAAATCTTGGAATAACCACCTCGCTTCTTCTAGTAAGTCTTCTAGACATTCTTCCAGCTTCCCCAAGAGCAGTTGCCCAATCATACATTGAAGCGTTAACCACATCCATCTCTAATACCTCCGCTATGAGGCTCTGATATTCAAACAATGCCATGAGCATTCCTTGACTGGCTTCGGGTTGATATTGCGTATAGGATGTCAAGAATTCGCTTCTGGAAATTATTTCTGAAACAGCTGCTGGTATGTAATGAAGCCAAGCGCCAGCGCCTACAAAAACTGACATATTCCGATAAGATAGATTTCTACTTAGGATTCTTGACACGTGCTTAAAAGTCTCTAATTCTGAAAGGGGACTTGTTAGGTTCAACTTCCTTTTAAGTAGGAATTTAGTAGGTATGTCCGAGTATAAATCTTGGATGCTTTTAATTTCTAATTTATCCAGCATACTTTTCCAATCGGTAATAGTAGAGTTTGCGATAAAAGGGTGTGGAAAGATCATATTTTTCAAACCTTTCTTCTTCATAAATACACCCAAACATTCTTTAAACAAAGAAAGGCATTATACCTACTATATCTTTTTTCGTGACTAATGTAATTGTTCTTCACGACTAAATGATAAAATCTCATTCCACAGTTCTACCCATCATAACGCAATGCATGCATGCAAGCACCAAAGAAGTCGAAAAATATGAAGACCTTCACTTGAAGTGACTGAGACCTTTCTTAGAATAGGTTTTGAATAAGATGTCTAGTCCTGAAAAAAAGCTGGTTTAGTTAAACAAGAAAGAAAAAGGCGTTTGGTGCTAATTTTTGATGTTGAGTTCGTTTTACAGTAGAATCCAACATAGATGTTGCAACTTTCTTGTATCTTGTACTTACTAAGGAAGTGGAAAAGAACCCAAGAAAAGAAATATTTTTTGGCACTTGCAATTTTGAATAAAACGTACTTCGCGCGCATATTTTTTTGGTATCCAAGCGCCGTATCCCTAATAGGATGCGAGTACGAATCAAGTTTGTACCCACCAAAGATACCATTGTCTTTGAGTTTTGGATCCAGATTGGATATGGTTTGTATCCATTGGAAAAACCTTTTTAAAAGCAATGAGAAATGCGCTCGCCAGACTTTCAACATAGCCTCATTGTACGTCGCCATGCGCGCGCAAGCATCCTTTGTTTGCCTACATAATATTAGCATGAATTTAGAAAGACCCTACACCATTTCAAGTACTAGGAGTTGCCGTAAATGAAAGTCGTGGTACAATACACAAAGATGCGGACAGGTATGTTGCAGTCGACTCGGTAACAGGTGTTGCCAGCCAAAGCAAAACCCTCGACGAAGCCCTTGAAAACCTTTCAGGAGGCCTTTGAGCTTTGGTTTGAAAACGCAGAACAATGGGAGAAAGAAAGAGCCATCAAGAGGAGTCAGTCGCAACTATGATTATGGAGTTAAAGACTTAAATTTCCTCAATTGACTTTAGAAACTCCTCGACTGTAAGTCCAGCCTGAAACAGAATGCCCCGAAGGGTGTCAACAGCAATCTCCTTACGCGTAGGAACAACAACCGTCCTTTTCTTCTCTTTAAAAAACCTTTAAGCACAAAATGACTATCTCTCTGTGCATGCATTTGCAAACGCAAACACAAAAAACAACTAAAAGTATCCAAAAATCATCAATTTCAATAAACAATTTCACATAATATTTTCCAACAGTGGACAACAACATGATTCGGACCAGAATAACTTGATAGTCGAGACAAACTATGCATGCATGCAAACTATGCACAAAAAATAATTGAACGTCAATTCATAACGGTTAAATAATAACAGTGCAATCAGTGAAAAACATCAGAGCGTTAACAAACTGGATACTTTCAAAAAAGTCGAAGCATCATGGTCGAAAACTTGAAGAAAGCATCAACTCTACAGGAGGCACCATAACGAGCAAAAAAGTGTTGGTTACCGGAGGAGCAGGATTCATAGGCAGCGCTCTTGTTCGCGAACTTCTTGACAAAAGATATGAAGTAACGGTTCTCGACGATTTAAGCACAGGCTTAGGCGACAATCTGCCCAGAAGTGACCAAATGAAGCTTGTTGTTGGCGACATTAGAGGTTTTGAGATAGTTTCAACGGCTGTACACAATCATCAAAATGTAGTGCACCTTGCTGCTCAAGCTTTTATACCGTTATGCTATCAACAGCCTTTAGAAATAGCTGAAGTAAATGCCATAGGAAGCATCAACATTTTCAAAGCCTGCCTAAACCACGCTGTCAAGCGACTTATTCACGTAAGCAGTAGCGAGGTTTACGGCTCAGCACAGTACACGCCAATGGATGAACAGCACCCTCTATGTCCCCACAGCACATACTCTGTAGCTAAAGCAGCTGCCGACATGTGGGCTCAAACATTCTATTGGGAACACAAGCTTCCAGTGGTCATATTGAGACCCTTCAACACTTATGGTCCACGAGAAAGCCTACCCTACTTCATACCAGAAATGATCAGACAATGCCTAAAAGAACCAGTAATCCACGTGGGAAATCTAGAAACAAGCCGAGATTTCACGTACATAGAAGACACCGTAACCGCAATGGTAAATGCCCTCGAAACAGAAAACATCGAAGGCGAAATCATAAACATCGGATCAGGACAAACTCACAAAATGAAAAACATTCTAGCACTTATCCAGCAAGAAACAGGCGCCGAAAAGAAACAAGTAGTGCTCGACAAAAGCAGACTTCGCCCCAGAGACCTCGAAACACTCGTCACAGACAACACCAAAGCAAAAAAAATCTTAGGGTGGGCACCTACAATAACCTTTAAAGAAGGAATCCGAAAAACTCTGAAATGGTACAATAATCACGCCCAAGAATGGGGCTACGAAAAACACAGATGGAAATGGCGCTACTAAAGCGCGCGCAGTGCTTCCCAATCTATGTGAACCATCGGGTTTGCGACGTACATATCGTGTGATTTTTCAGTCAGTGTCTGTTGAATGTTAAAGGAGAGGTTGCATAGGTTGACGTTGGAATATTTGGAGGCTCAGGATGTAAAGAGCCTAATAAATGAAATCGTAGATAGTTTAGACTTGTTTCATGTCGTGCCTCAATTTGTGTATTGTTATCGGAGTAAAGGTTCAAAATCTGAACGTACTGTCGCCCGCATTCACGGTTTAGGGAAGATCTGGCAAGATGCATTACGAAGACCCCCCACATACGTTATTGAAGTAATCTCTGAACGATATGATAAATTGAGCGACGAGGAGAAGGAAAAGACGTTAATTCATGAGCTGTTACATATTCCAAAGGGATTTTCAGGAGGTTTTCGTCCACACAAAGGTTACGTAAACAGGAAACGAATAGAAAGATTGTATAAAGAGCTGGTGAAAAGAAGATCGTTGAATGAACGCACCGAGAATGTTGATGATTCCTATGATCGTTAAAAAAGTCTATGCAAAAAGCATCTTATCCAGATCTAAAGTTTCTGATTACACAATTAATCCTTACATTGGTTGTGAGCATGGTTGCAATTATTGTTATGCAAGGTTTATGAAAAGGTGGACTGGTCATAAGGAAGAGTGGGGTCAGTTTGTTGACGTGAAAATTAATGCTCTAGACTGTTTGCAAGGTGAGATAAGAAAGAAGCGAGTTGGTAATGTTTGGATAAGTGGGGTTTGTGATCCCTACCAGCCACTTGAAAAGAAATACGAACTGACGAGAAGTATCCTTGAAGTTTTGTTAAAACATGGTTGGCCTGTGACAATTCAAACTAAATCCCCCCTTGTACTGCGCGATGCAGAGTTGCTAAGAGAATTTGCCGATGTAGAAGTGGGGCTTACAATTACCACGGCTAACGAGAACATTAGGAAAATTTTTGAACCTAATGCACCGTCAATTCGAGAGAGGATTGAAACCGTGGAGAAGTTTCATTCCTTCGGCATCAAAACTTTTGTGATGATAGCACCTGTGCTTCCAAAGGCTGAGGCCCTAGTAGGACAACTAAGCGGAAAAGCAGATTACGTGTTGATCGACAGAATGAACTATCATTACGCAGATTGGGTTTATAGTAGACACAAGCTGGATTATGCGTTGGACGATAAATTCTTTACCCAGAAGAAAATGGAACTTGCCAATGGATTAGAAAGAGAAGGGATACCTTATCAACTGCTGTTTTGATGAGGCGCACGCAAGAAACAAAGAACCACACATTTGCATAGTAAATATCATTAGAATGTACGTCGCCATTTACTAAGTAAACCAAACTAAGGCAATATTATCCTTATCTGATCAGTGCCTTCAAAGTGTTCTCCTTTAACCATTCCTTCCACCAGCAGATTTATAGGATATTTAGCTTGCGGTGGTATAATTTGCATATGAACCAACTTACCAAGGATATAATTCGCAACGCTCAAACCATCAAACTTAACCACAAGCTTACCGTCAGCAACAACACAACGTAATGGCTCAACCCAATCTGGAGCATCCTCAACACGCAACTCAACAGATTCAAAGTCAATATCACTAACATTATATGATGGGTCAAGAAACTCTATAAACGCCGTGATTACCCCATTTTCTTTAAGGTTCAATGTTTCAGGTTTTATTTCCACCGATGCTTCTATTGATGAGCCAACAATCTGGGGCATCAACAACTGCATTCCAAACACTGTTAGAAGCAGAATTCCCAGCACCACACGAATAGAATATAACCGCATGTTTCCTTTTCTCCTTTCTCTCTTTATCTGTCACCAAGTGATTATGTTAAGATATAAAGACATAAAAGAATATTCCTTTTTCGTAACTATTATTCTATAAAATAATTCTACACATAAAGATGCTCATGCACGCACATGGCTTATTCTCATTGAGCGGATCGTCGGCATTGTGATGATAGTTGTAGCTATCATAGTAGTGGTATACATCGCGCGCGCGAATCATATTGGAAAGGCCACGTTTTTTATCCATAAAAAGAAATATCAAACCACCGAAGATAAGATTTGAACATCACCACAAAATAGGAGGCATTATAAAACAGCCTCTAGAGTAAGATTTAAATTAAGTAGTTACCGCTACTAACGTGCATGCAAGAGACACCTTGGACATGAAAATTAACGAATGATAGGGGGACACCAATAAATGAGCGAGGCTATTCTTAAAATTAACGATCTAACCGTGTATTATTATATAGCAGAGGGTGTAGTGAAAGCAGTTGATCGGGTAAATTTTGAGATAGGCAAGGAAGAGGCTCTCGGTCTCGTTGGAGAGTCAGGATGTGGAAAAAGTACAGTAGCTCTTTCAATTCCCAAGTTGATCCGAACCCCAGGCAAAATAGTTGGAGGCGAAATTTGGTTCGAAGGCGAAAATTTGTTGGCTAAAAGCGAGTCTTATATGAGGAAAATAAGGGGAGGAAAAATATCAATGGTCTTTCAGCACCCAGGGGCTTCCATGAATCCTGTTTTTACTGTAGGGGGTCAAATTGCTGAAGCTATCAAGTTGCATCAAGATGTACCAAAGGCTGGGATAAAAAAAAGAGTTGTGGAAATATTGCATAAAGTTGGGATACCTAGTGCCGAACGTAGAATGAAAGATTACCCTCATGAGTATAGTGGAGGCATGTTGCAACGAGCTATGATTGCTATGTCTCTTTCGTGTAATCCAAAGTTACTTATCGCTGACGAACCGACCACAAGCTTGGATGTTACTATACAGGCTCAAATCTTGGAATTGATGAAAGAGTTGAGAAAAGACTTTGGCGCCTCCATCCTCCTCATCGGACACGATTTAGGAGTTATTAGTGAGCTCTGCGATAGAGTTGCAGTTATGTACGCTGGGAAAAACGTAGAATCTGCTGATATAGCAAGAATTTTTGAAAACCCTAAACATCCCTACACTCAAGCACTCCTCCAGTCTATTCCCAGACTTGATGTAGACGCAGAAAGACTCAATATCATTCGGGGAACAGTTCCACGTCTCATTAATCCGCCATCGGGGTGTAGATTTCACCCCAGATGTGAATATGTCATGGAAATTTGTAGTCAACAAGAACCTCCGCTTGTCGAGGTTGAGCAAGGACATCGAGTAGCTTGTTTCCTATACAGTTCGAGTGGCAAACAAAAAAATCAGTAGATGTAGGTGGTAAGGGATGTCAGAAAATATTCTTGAAGTTGAAAATCTGAAGAAACATTTTCCAATAATGGGCGGCGTACTCTTAAGACAAGTGGCAGCAGTACATGCAGTTGACGGAGTGAGCTTCAACATAAAACGGGGAGAAACCTTAGGGCTGGTGGGTGAAAGTGGGTGTGGAAAAACAACTCTTGGGAGAACAATTCTGCGACTTATCGAACCAACCGCAGGCACGGCTTGCTACATGGGACGTAATATCTTTAAATTAAAAAGAAACGAGTTGCGAAAGCTACGACTAGAAATGGCGATGATATTTCAAGATCCATATCAATCACTTAACCCCAGAATGACAATCGCGGACATTGTCGGTGAACCGCTAGATATTCATGGTCTTGCTAAAGGAGCAGAAAAGGAGAAGAGAATCATGGAATCGATGGAAAAAGTTGGGCTAGCTCCTTTCCATTTGTATAGGTATCCACATGAGTTCAGTGGGGGGCAAAAACAGAGAATCGCAATCGCTAGGGCGCTGGCAGGTAATCCCAAGTTACTTGTGGCAGATGAACCTGTATCCTCACTGGACGTGTCTGTTCGAGCTCAAATACTCAACCTGCTCAACGACCTGCAGGAAGAGTACGGATTTACTTATCTCTATATTTCACAT
>CAYFTS010000092.1:0-2244 GCA_964346135.1 uncultured Candidatus Bathyarchaeia archaeon
AACCTTAAAGGAGAAGCATGTGAGTGCCAGACATTTGCCTCATGTTTGAGGCCCACCAGCCGTTAAGGCTAAATCACAACTTTAACTCAGACCTGTCTGGTCTTCCCTCAGTGAAGAAAAAGGATCTAATAGATCTTTATTTTGACCAGAAACTAAATCGCCACGTTTTCGAGAGAGTAGCTCGAAAATGCTACTTGCCAGCGAACAACATAATTCTGGAACAAATAGACAATTTCAAGAGAGAACAGAAACAGTTCAAAGTAGCCTACGGCATCTCAGGAGTACTCATTGAACAGTCTGAGCGCTGGAACCCAGACCTCGTAGAATCCTTCAAACAACTCGCTGAATCCGGCTGCGTCGAGTTTCTAGCTCAACCATACTATCACTCGCTTGCTGGTCTCTTTGGCACTAATCGGCTCGAGTTTGTTGAGCAGATAAAGATGCACCGTCAACTCGTTAAGGATTTGTTCAACTGCGAGCCGAAGGTGGTGGAGAACACCGAGTGCTTGTACAACAATTCTATTGCAAAAACTGTTGAAGGACTAGGCTATGAGGCAACAGTCACCGAGGGCGTTGAAAGAATACTTGATTGGAGAAGCCCAAACTACGTTTACAAAGCGAAAGATACTTCCCTTAGAGTTCTGCTTCGCAACTACCGTCTTTCCGATGACATAGGATTTCGCTTCTCTTCAAGATGGTGGGAAGAGTGGCCGCTTACTGCAGAAAAGTATGCAAGTTGGTTGGCGGCAGCTCAAGGGCAAGTAATTGTTCTTTTCATTGATTACGAAACTCTTGGTGAACATCATTGGCCGGAAAGCGGAATCTACGATTTCTTGAGATGGCTACCAGGAGAAGTGATTAAATGGGATCATCTTGATTGGCATACACCATCTGAAGTTATCCAGAGACATCTACCTGTCGGAGATATCGACGTCCAAGATTTCAACACTGTTTCTTGGGCAGACCTCGAACGAGACCCCAGCGCCTGGATTGACAATCCTATGCAAATTCTCTCCTTTGAATCTCTGAAGAGGTTGGAGCAGACTGTTAAAGCAACCGGAGACGAAGATCTAATCAAGCTGTGGCGATATTTGCAGATGAGTGATCACCTGTACTATATGAGCATAAAGGGTGGTGGTCCAGGGGACGTTCACACTTACTTTAACCCGTCTGGAAATCCTATCGAAGCTTTTTCAGTGTTTTCAAGGGTTCTCTCTGATCTTGAGTCTAGAGTTCGGTTGGAATTGGAGAAGCCAGAACTAGCGGCAAAAAGGATGCTGCGTCAGATTCCGGTTGGAAAAGCTTTCACTTTCTTTTATAAGGTTGGGCAATCAACAGATTGGACTGTTCACAGTTTAGATGATTTTTGTTCTGCTCTCAAAGATGTTGATCTCAGGTCTATTAGGTTTCATTTGAAGCGGGGAGATTTTGAGCGTTGGCTTCGTCAAGTGGTTGGTGATGACAAACTAGCGGATGATTTGGTTGGTGTATCAAAAAAGAAGTTAAAGGGCAGGAAGCTCCGCAAAAGTGTTCTTGACTTAGTTAAAGCCAGAATTAAAGAACTGAAAGAAGTGTCTGTCTAAAAGTTGACGCAGAATTTCAAAACTCATGGAAAAAGTCTAATAACACAAAGAATGTTACTTAAACTTTCTACAAAGTGCGGTGTACCATTTCGATGAAAATCTGCATGTTAACTTGGGAATATCCACCTCGAGTCGTGGGCGGAATCGCTCGCCACTGCGAAGGCTTGGCTAAAGCCATCGCCCATGAAGGTCACGAGGTACACATCTTCACCTTGGATTTTCCAGGTGCACCCGATTATGAGGAGTTAGATGGTGTTAAGATTTATCGCACAGTCACAGAACTGGGGCATCCAAACTTTCTAACTTGGGCTCTGTTGTTTAATCATTTCTTGGAAAAACGACTGGGGCAAGTGAGTCAGCAAGTTAATTTTGACATTCTTCATGTTCACGATTGGTTATCCGCTCCAGCAGGCATATCCTCTAAATACCGTTTGGGAAAGCCAATGGTCCTCACCGTTCACAGCACAGAAGTTGGCAGAGCTCAAGGCATCCATAATCCAGACTCTTATGCTATCGACGGAATGGAGTGGTGGGCAACCTATGAGGCAAACAAGATCATTGTGACGAGCGGTTCAATGAAAGGAGAACTTCGCGGTCACTTTCGCCTACCAGCAGACAAGATCGAAGTTATTTCCAATGCTATCGAATTAACAAAATACAA
>CAYFTS010000093.1:0-5581 GCA_964346135.1 uncultured Candidatus Bathyarchaeia archaeon
AGTTCGGCAAGCCTAACGAGCGAGACATAGACAAGATAACAGTCACTGAAGCCAAGAAGTACTTGGAACAGGGGCAGTTTCTTCCAGGAAGCATGGAACCCAAAGTTAAAGCATGTATACGGTTCCTTGAATCGGGTGGGAAAAAGGCAATAATTACTTCGCTGGACAAAGCTGTTAAAGCACTTGAAGGAAAAACGGGCACTCATATCCGTCGAAACTAACGCTTAAGAGTAAAGGATCCTCTGAGAATTGTTCTTGAAGTTTTGCTAAGATCCTAACAGAACGAAGGTTGGATCTTTCGGGAAAAATATATAAAAATCTTATGAACACTCAGCAGATACATTTAGAAAACAATAAGAGTAGGAGGGAAAGGCGATCAGAAAGCTATCGCGAAAAGACATCTTAACCTGTCAAGATTTGACTCAAAGAGATTTGTGGTTAATCTTTGAGACAGCTAAAGAGATGAAACATTCCTACTACCGTGGTGAAAAGCAGAAATTTCTAGATGGAAAAAATTTAGGAATGATTTTTGAAGAGCCCTCTACTAGAACAAGAGTTTCCTTTGAGGTTGCAATGAATCACTTGGGTGCACACGCTCTATATCTGCGTCCAGGAGAAATTCATTTACCCGGGCGAGAAACCGTGGAAGACACTGCTAGAGTCTTAAGCAGATATGTTGACGCAATAATGGCGAGGCTCTTTAAACATGAAACGTTGATTGAACTCGCCAAATACGCTACCATCCCTGTAATAAATGGGTTAACTGATTGGTTTCATCCGGTTCAAGCATTGACTGACGTTTACACAATGTGGGAACACTTTGGAAATTTGAAAAGCATTAAGGTAGTTTTCTTCGGCGACTCTACAAATGTCGCGAATTCACTGTTGATCTTAACTTCAAAGCTTGGAATAAACTTCACTTTCTGTGGTCCCAAAAAATATTGGCCCAAGCCGTTAGTGATGAAAATGGTGGAGGAAAATGTTAAAGAGGCTGGTGTTGCTCCAACTTTGACTGAAAACATCGATGAAGCAACGCGTGATGCAAATGTAGTCTATACCGACCTTTGGTGGTGGGTTGGTCAAGAAGAGGAGGCTGAAGAAAGGAGAAAAGCGTTCACTCCTTACCAAGTTAACACCGATCTTATGCGCAACGTAACCAAGAACGCGGTGTTCATGCATTGTCTTCCAGCTAGCCGTGGCATGGAGGTGACAGATGAAGTTATTGATGATCCTCAATCCATAGTCTGGGATCAAGCTGAAAACAGGCTGCATGTGGAGAAGGCACTGCTAGTTTTGTTAATTGTAGATTAGAATAATAATGACGCATAAACTTGCTGTTTGAAGCTCTTACCCTATAAAGTGTTTTCTGCTCAAATCCCGAAAGGATAACTTATGCGCGCGCAAAATTCTGTGCACATAGTACATATCTTATTAAGTCTCCATTGAGATTAAAATCCGTCCACGCATGACAAAACTGGAGAATTTCTAATATAAAAAACTGCGTCTTCAAATTGTTGGTGCTTAACATAGTCTCAGTCATTTTGTTAGCGCTCTCGTGTTTTCACGTCTAAGGCATCCCTGAGGCCGTCTCCCAATAGGTTAAATCCTAATGAAGTAAAAAATAGTGCTATTCCTGGAAAAGTTATCGTCCACCAGCCGTATTGATTTAGATATTGATATCCTCTCTGCATGAGTATACCCCACGAGGGTGATGATGGGTCGCCAAAACCTAGGAAACTTAGAGTTGATTCCCAAAAGATAAACCACGGTATGTCAGCGGTTACAAGAACAATAATTAAAGAGAACGTGTTAGGCAAGATGTGACGCAACATAATACGCCAGTTAGAGGCTCCCATTGATTTCGCCGCCTCAACGAAAGTGGTCTCCCTAAGAGATAAGAACTCACTTCGTACCATTCTAGCGATAAAGGGCCATCCTAGTAGCCCCATTATCAGCATTATTATGTGTATACCTCGCACAGCAAACATGGCGACAGCTAGGATTAATAGTACAAGTGTAGGTAAGGTTAGAACTACATCGGCTATCCTCATTAGTATCTCGTCAATCTTTCCTCCGAAATAGCCTGCGGTCATTCCAACGGTTGTACCAATGAGTAGTTCTATGAAAACACCGCCAACCCCAACATAGAGAGAGATTCTTGCTCCATAGATGACCAAGCTAAGCATGTCTCTACCTACGGCATCCGTCCCGAAAGGATGCCACAGAGATGGAAAACTGAGTAAGTTTCGTACGTCCTGAGACTCAGGACCGTAAGGAGCAATCACTGGTGCGAAAAGCGCAACCAACGATACAAGTATAACTATTCCTCCGCCAGCAACTGCCAATTTACTTCTTCTAAGTTTTCTCCACACAGCGAAGAGTCGAGTGGCTCTTGACGGTTTATAGACTTCTTTGGTTTTCTTTCCTGCTTTCACCCTTAAACCATTGCCCACAAGTCATCACCGCATAGAATCTCATTCATATCTTACTCGTGGGTCTACTATTGCGTAGGCTATGTCTGTGCATAGATTGGCGAGGAGAACCATTAAAGCGATAATCATACTGAGACCCATGAGTGTAGGATAATCTCTCGTCAATGCGATTCTAACCATCATATGACCCAAACCGAGCCAAGAAAACACCTCTTCAATGACGACCGCGCCGCCGAGCAGGAATCCCACGGAATAACCCACAAGTGTCACCACAGGAAGCAAAGCGTTTCTTAGAGCGTGCTTATAGATTACAACCCTTTCACTTACGCCTTTTGCTCTGGCAGTGACAATGTAATCTTGTCTTAGCGCTTCCAACATGCTTGACCTCACGAGTCGAAATGCATAAGCCGTCCATGCAAAGGTGAGGATGGAGACTGGAAGTATGGCATGCCATAGATGGTCAAGCAACGCACCTAAAGGTGTAGCAAACGTTGTGCCTGAGCTTGCAAGTCCAGATATGGGAAACCACCTTAGAGTTAATCCAAACACAATTATTGAGATTAGTGCCATCCAAAAGCTAGGTGTCGAGTAACCCACTAGTGCCCCCAACGAACACACGGCATCAACTATTGACTGATGTTTAACAGCAGCTATAACTCCCAGAAGAACCGCAATTGCCGTGGACACGGTGGTAGCTAAGAGCATAAGTTCCAATGTGCGTGGGATTCTCTCACCTATCAGCACTATAACTGGTGCATTGCTGAGATATGAATATCCGAGGTCGCCTTGCAGGAGGCGCGACAGCCATATTAGGTATTGGATAGGAATTGGTTGATCAAGACCCAGGTCCTTTGTTATTTTCTCTCTTATCTCTTCAGGTATTCTTCTAGGTCCGAACATGGCGCTAATCGGGTCGCCAGGGGCAAGATGGATTAACGTAAATACGATTAGGGAAATCAAGAAGAAGGTGGGAATAATTAGTAATAATCTTCTAATCACGTAGGTTCTCAAGGTCATAGAGCAACCACCTAGCTACTTTTAAGAGGAAGAAGAGCAACACGCTGCGTATTCACCCATTCTCTTGTATGGTTATTAATCCCAGTTTCAATACAGGGGAACGTACGGTAGTGTTTAATTCCGATTGATTTAAGTTTTGCTCCAAAGATATTCTATGACATTTTTGTAATACTCGATCTCGTCTTCAATGATTTTCCTTCCCATTATGATAACTTGTGGCTTTTTCTAGAATAATTCAGAATGGTGTAAAAACTGGAGGTTCATTCGGATGTTGGTTTCTTCCTTAGTTTAGTAGCGTATGTGACTGCTGCGATAACTACAACTATGACTGCCACGACTACTATGATGAGCTCAATGGGCAGCGGTGGTGCTTCGGTCACTGTCACTGCGACTTGTGTGTCGCTCTCGAGCACGTTGTTTTCTTCATTCTTCTCGCCTGGTACCGTGCTCGCCACAGCTATCACACGGTGCACTCCCTTCGCCGTGTCCGTCGTGTCCCAAGAGAAGGCAAGAGATTTGCTTGTGCCAGCTCCTAGAGTCGATATGGTTTGCGTTCCAATGAGGTAGGTGCCCACTATAAGGTCGTAGTAGACCTTAACTTTTATCTCCGTTTCGGTAGCCGTTCCGTTGTTTTTAACGACAGCATTGACGTCTACGAGGTCGCCCGCTATCACTGAGGTGTTAGAGGGTGTAACGCTGATAACAGCTATATCGTGTATCACCTCTTCTAAAGTATTCTTAAAGTAGCCGTGCAGTATATGGTAAAGGTCTGGATTCCAATCGTCTATGATATTGTATTGTTTTCCTTCAGTAGCATTGTATCCGATGAGCCTCGACGGGGCTACTGTCTCCGTTCCAAGTTCTATATCGGAGTCTCCTATGCTTATCACTTCGAAGGTTACGTTGGCTAGAGTTCCGGGTCCAGACGTCACAGGTAGCGGCGTTCCAGCGTATTGGAAACTGGCGGATGTCAGCGATAATTCGCCGTTGACATTGTCAAACTCTCCCGATATAAACGTGGCTGAGTCGTCTTTTGTTTTGGTGATGAGGTCGCCGTTGGTGACGCTGATGCCGTGAAGGACAGAAGGGTTATAGGTTAAGGTGAACTCCCAACCCCAAACGTCAGTTCCGTCGTAATCTGTGTAGATTGAGACCGTGTATGTACTGTCAATGTCTAGTGTTGGATCCACAGTGCTTTGAGGGAGAACCGCTATGTATTGCGATACAACTCTAACCGTGCTAGGCGAGACACGCGTGTTGTCTTCAATATCTGTTTCACCAGGCACAATGCTAGCTGTAGCCTTTATGGCGTAGGTTTCCTCCCTAGATTCCATGGCGTAGACTTCATCCTCCACGTTCGTTGTGTTCCAAGCGAAGGTTAGGGATGTGTTTGCGGTAGCTGCTAGGGTGATGTTGGTTTTCGTTTGGATAGCAGTGGTACCGAAGTAGGCGGTGACGTTAAACGTTTCGTTCTCCGTTCCCTGGTTTTCAACGACTACGGTGACGTTTATTAACTCGCCTAGTCTCACAGAGGTTGAGGAGGGTATGACGCTGACAACGGCTATGTCATGGGTTACTAGTGCTGTAATACTCCCTATCATGGTTGCACTTAGTAAGCTGAGGATAAGCGGCAAAATAAAGAAGGTCAATAGCAGTTTTTTCCTCACTTTATTCACCCTTTAACAGGTTTTAAGTATAAGTCAAGAGGATACTTATGAAACTTTTTCTACCATGTCCTGTTAACAAACCTTTTGATGACTTTTAGATTTCTAAGGCCTCTCACATGTTTTTTTAGAAGAAAACATAGAGATAAAAAAATTGGATTTTTGTTGTTATGCTGGTTTCTGTTTCATGAACTTTACATAGTAGACGACTATTGCTATTATGATGACGCCTATTACTCCAGCGGCTATTAGGTATAGTTCTAATGGGATGCCAGGTGGCGGCGTCTCTTTTACCGTGATGGCTTTTGTAATTGTGTGAGTTAGTTCATCGTTATCAGTGACGGTTAACGTGACATTATAGTTTCCAGCTGCTGTGTAGACATGCTCCATGATGGCGTCGCTACCTGAGCCACCGTCGCCGAAATCCCAAGAGTAGTTGCTAATGGTTCCGTCAGGGTCATAGCTCGC
>CAYFTS010000094.1:0-12464 GCA_964346135.1 uncultured Candidatus Bathyarchaeia archaeon
TCTGCCACCTTCCGTCGCACTTCAGCTGAATTTGAAGAGATTATGTTGACAAAGCCTACTGGTTGGGCTCCTTTCGCCACTACGTCGTTTACGTTTGCGAGAACCGAATAATAACCCGCTAACAATGGGTTGCTTTCAACAAGGTTTTCCACTATTCCGTCGCAGGAAGCAACCACCTTGATACCGTCAGTACCTACCTCAAAAAATCCAGCATCGTCATAACTTGTTTCGTTCAGTATGTCTAGAATTTCTCCAAGTGCGGACTTACGTGTTAACCCTCTAAATCTTCTAAGCCCTGCAATTAAATCTGCGAGTTGATTTTTCTTCATCCGTTCATACACCGCAAAAGATCAATTGATTAGGGCTTCCCTAACAGCGGAGCAGGCTCCGCAACGTACACACCCCGCTTTGTTTTTGTCTGGGTTCACGCCGTAAGTTTTCAAAGTTTCAGCTACCCGTTTATATAGCGAAATCATTCTTTTTGAGCTTGGAGGTCGTTTGTGTTCAAATTCTGTGCCAACTATTGGTCTAAGCGAGACTACATAAGGCACAACGCCAATCCTTGCCAGTTCTTCAGCCCCCTTCAAGATGCTTTCATCACTTTCTCCCAATCCCGCTATTAGAAACGAGCTTACTTGCTCTTCTCCAAACAGCTCAACCGACCGTTTCCATGTCTCAAAATATTTTTCCAATGTTGTTTCCGCCTTTCCGGGACACACTTCTTTAAGAATCCTTCGATCAAACGTTTCTATGTGGATGCCGATAGTGTCCGCGCCAGCATCAGCTAACATCTCCAAGTATTTGTTCTTTTCAGGGGGTTCCACTTGGACATGAATTGGTATTTTTTTGTGAGACTTCACCTCTCTAGCAACCTCAGCTAATAATGTAGCACCGCGGTCGGGTGTCGCTGTTGTACCTGTTGTAAGGGTGATGGTGTTGCAAACGCCCTCTTCAGTTGCGGCTTCAACAACTTCGCGAAACTGCTTCGGCATTTTCACGGGAATAGTTGTTCCTGATCGGAGGGATAGTTCTATTCCGCAAAATTTGCATTTCTTACCAAATTTCCAGTAGACGCATTCCTGATTCACAGTTGTTGCTAGACAGTTTGTTCCGTGGAGGAGAGCGATTTTCCACATTGGGATGCCGTCTGAGGTTGTTAGGGAATAGAAGTTTGGGTTAGGCACGACTTCAATGGGCACTTCCTCGAGGATTTCATCATCTTTTCTCATCAGAAAGTATTCTCCGTCTCTTTCGGTTAGTTCCCACGGAGATTTTTCAGTGAAGGCTCCCCAAAAAGCGGTGTTTACACAGAATCCGCCTGGCAGCACTATGTATCTTCCACCAGCTGGACCTGCTCCTGCTTTCCTTCCTTTATCAATGTTTGCGCTTAACTTACCTCCTTCACAGAGAAGTTCAACTTTAAGCTTTAACATGTTAACTTTCATTTGTTTGTTCCTCCCATTGTATTTTCATCTTCAATTTTCTTTTCGTACAAGTTGACGAGCATTCCCGGTATCTGTTCATACTCCTTTACTTTTTTGAACCCGAATTTTTCCATAAGTTTCATGCTGGCAACTTGGTTTGGCAGAATGTTAACGCAAATCTTTCTGTGCCCGGTTTCTTTGGCGAACTGTATGAAGTGGGTGTACATGGCTTTTGCTAATCCGCGTCCCCTGTAGGCTGGATGAACCGACTGATGCTCTCCGAGATACGCGTTCTTGGTTATACGCGCCTTGTAGAAGCCAACTATTTTTCTGTTCAGTCTAATTCCGAAATAGTGGAAGCCAGTGTTCATTTGGATAATTATCTGGTTTCGCCCAATCGCTCTTGCTTTTCTCCACTTTTCAGGGTATTCGGTTGCGTTGAACCACACTTCCTTTAGCAGTTCTTCAACTTCAATTGCGTCTTTTTCAGATAGTCTTTCCACTTTGAACCTGTCTTTTCCAGCTCTCTTCCTTCCCACTTCTCCTTCCACTCTTTTTGGTCTCCAAGAAGGATATACGTTCATTCAGCGTAACCACTGCAAAATTTTTAACCTTTTTGACACAAAATGGTTCTAAAGTGGTTAGATTTGAGTTACAAAAAATCTCGTAAAACCGTGGCGTTCACTGTTCGCCTTCCAATACGATGTGTCGAAATAATTGATGAACTTATTGAGGGTGGGGTTTATTCAAGTCGAGGAGAATGCATCCGGGACATTGTTAGGTCGGCGCTGAGAGAGGGTTTCCACAAGAAGATGTTGCCAGAAAAGTCAGCGACCTCGCCTTAACTGCATAAGCTTGTTAACGTAACTAACGAAAACTAGAGGTCACCTTCTTTTTTCTACGGACTAGACGAAATGCATCAAAGCTTACCTATGGGGCAAACATCGATACAGGTTGTACATTCTATGTAACTGTTTGACGTTGGTCTTTGAATAAGCTTCTTCTCTAACTTCCTTACGTCTTCAGGAACATCTGACGAATGGGGGCTTTCAGCAGAATAGGTCATACAACGGTTGATTTTCAGCCTATACGGTTTCAATGCTTTAGTGGGGCAGGCTACCAGGCATTTTTCACAATTTCCGCAAAGATTCTCTTCGTATGGTTCACCTATATCGAGTTCTGCTGTTGTCAGCACTGAAATCAGCCTTACTCTGGGTCCTAAGCTGGGAGTAATTAGAAGAGTATTTTTTCCTTGGCAACCAAGACCGCATTGAACTGCAGCTGTTTTGAGGGGAATACCAAACGAAGGCAAAGATTCAAACTCTCTTTTTCTGAGATAGTCAGCAACTCTCCATGCTTTGTTTTCCATGATCTCGTAATACAGTTGGTAACTTTCAATTTGCTCGTCTGGGGAGTGCATCCCATAACCCTTCCAACTCGGCGAGACCACTGACAGATTGAAAGACTTGTCCCACGCATTAAAACCCATCAAGATTACGGATTTAACAGTTGGAAACAGCTCTTCGGGTGGACGTAGGCGGCTGATTTTGCTTACCCATCCATAAGGTAGGTCGCGAAGTATGTTAGGATTCGAAATGCCAACAGATACAAAACCAACATCAATCGCTTTTTGCTTTACGTCCTGCGTTAAAGTCATTGACAAATCCGCCATTAAGCAATATTTATGACCATAAGTCAGATTAGCGTGCATAAAAACTTTCATCGTCATATGACGGCGAAATCTACTGAATTCTGCTAGGCGCGCGCGGAAATCATTTGGAGAACATCTAGAAAATACGTTTTGTGTTCTGTTATCTTGAACCCTGATTCTCTTATTTCTCTCCACAGGTTTCCTTTGAAAATCAGGTTGTAGGCGGTTTCTTCTTCAACAGCCGTTAAGGCTGTTTTGTATATGAAGCGTACAAACGGGTTTTTAGGTAAGTTTCCGTCATTAATATTCAATCTTCCGTTCTTTTTCAGTACTATATGCATTTCTCTTAAGGCATTTCGTCTACCAGCTTTCGTCATTTCGTGTAGACCAAAGGAGCAGAGGATTTTGTTAAACGTGTTTTCTTTGAATGGGAGAAGCTCAGCTGTAGCTAAGACAAACTCAACGTTAGAGTGGTTTCCTTTTTGTTTGGCAACTTCAATCATGGTAGGTGATAAATCAACTCCTACAACCATTCCTTGCAATCCTACTTTTTCAGCAACCATAATAGAAAGTGTTCCTGTCCCGCAACAAACATCCAACACCCGTTCTCCCTTTCTCGGACTTATTGAATCAACAAATCTTTTTCTGAACTTCTTTTCTCCTCCAACTGGAAGACAAAGAAGTTTTATCCCCATGTCGTAGAAACTCGCGATGTTGTTACATTCTTCTCTGTAATATCCAGAAGTTTTTTTGTCAACCGTCGCTTCTTTTTTCAAAGTTCTCACTAACTTATGATGATGTATGTGTTCAGAAAATTAAGGGTTTAAGCCAAATGACGAAGTAATCTGGATGAAAGAGACCGTCTAAACTTTTTCTTCACGCTTTCTATAGACTCACCTATCTCACCTGCTATCTCTATTTGTTCTAGATTGCATGTCCCAAGTCCTTTTTTCTCTGCTAGGCGTAGGTGTTTCACCTTTTTCGGATTAACGCCCATAACTGCTGCTCCAACAGCGTCCACAGCAACAGGGTCTGTTCCAGCTATGACTAGGTTCATTTCAACAGGGTTTACGCTGGTTTCGTGTCCTTCACCGGCGATTATTCCATCCACGACTGCTATGCTTGGTTTCACGACAGAAGCTAAGTCGACAATGTTTTTGTTGAGGCGCGTGTGCATTGAACCTTTCGGGCTTGCTACACCCATCATGTTCTTTATGCTCAGTGTGACGTCTGTTATTCTGTGAGGCTTAGGTTTTGGGACACTCATTATGGTGCTTTCCAGAGCGGTCTTAGCTACCCTCACTCTCTTAAAAATCAGTGAATGCAATGAGTCAACTCCTACAAACTCGTCTTCGTTAAGGTCAACTAATTCTACGTTCCACCTCTTTGCTACCTCGTCAACGCCCGCAACCTCAAAGGCTTTAAAGGTGTCTGCAAACCCGCTTCCCTCACCGATAACAATCTTTTTTACGCCTCGGTTCTTAAGAAACTTGATCACGCCCTCGATGACTCTGCTGTCTGTTGTAATTCCTGTGGAGGGGTGACTGGCGTCGATATAGTTAGGTTTTACCAAGATTGGTTTTTCTTCGGAGAGTACTTCGTCTACGTCTATCATCCGTAGAGCCTTCACCGTAACATCCACAGGCTTTGTTCCCTTTACAATTGCAACTTTGGTCACGTAAATCATCACAATATTATTGTCACGCTCTAATTTGAATAAATCGGTAAAACAAAGCTCCATAGCTCTTTTTAAGAAAGAGAAGATGCATAATAGTATACTTCAAAAACGAAAGCGGTAATGCGTCGTGTCCACTCAGCAACTCATTTTAATTTTAACCTCAACTTCTTTAGTCAGCGCCATATCTATTATCGGAATTTTGTTTTTGGTTTTAAGAAAACAATTGCTTGACAAAATATTGCTGATGTTGGTGAGCTTCGCTTCTGGCAGTTTACTAGGAGGAGCTTTTTTACATCTGATACCCGAGGCGTTGTCACCATACGACGAAAGCGTATTCATTGTAATTCTCGTTGGAATACTTGTCTTCTTTTTGCTTGAAAAATCTCTTTGGAAACACTGTCATGAAAAAGAATGCCCAGTTCATCCCTTTGCTTACCTAAACCTATTCGGCGACGGCTTACACAACTTTATTGACGGTGTGATTATAGCGGCAAGTTTCCTCGTCAGCATTCCACTGGGAACTGCTGCTACCATGGCGGTTATCTCTCATGAAGTACCTCAGGAAATAGGAGACTTTGGAATACTTGTTTATGGAGGACTCAGTAAAAACAAGGCGTTGTTTTACAACTTTTTATCAGCCATAACAGCCTTTGTTGGGGCAGCGTTTACGTACGTTTTTTCCGCGTTTATTCCAAATATGTCCTATCTTCTATCATTTGCGGCTGGTAGTTTTATCTATATATCAACCACAGATCTTATCCCTGAATTGCGAAAAGAAAGAAATCTAGCTGTTTCGTTTGCACAATTTATTCTGCTTTCAGTTGGCATAATGTTCATGTGGATGATCAAAACAAGTTAAGGTAAAGTATCCAGCTAACAATCACATTTTGTGTTCGAGTAATTCTTCACCAATTTTCCGAATGGTTGCCACACCACTTGAACCTTTCACATATTCTAGTGGCGTCTCTCCCTTCATGTCTGCTTTCAATATCTGTTTGTCATAAGGAATTAGTCCTAGCAAGAGAAACTTATTGTCAGCAACGAATTGTTTAATCGGTTCAGCCTCATCCGAATTCGCAACTTTGTTTCCGACTATGAAGATTTTTTGTACACCTGTATCCATGGCTAGACTGTGAATTTTCCTCGCGGTTTCCATAGACTTTAAGCTTGGGTCAGTGACTATGAGCATCGTGTCAACATGCTTTGCGGTTCCCCGAGCCATATGTTCTACTCCCGCTTCCATATCCATGACTACAGCTTCATTTCGCTCCACTAGCAGATGTCGAAGCAGTTCCCTGAGCACAGCGTTTGCGGGACACATGCACCCTGAGTCAACTGATTTAATTGTTCCCATAACGAGGAGGTTTACGCCATATGGAGACTTTACACTGAATTTTTCAACGATATCATCTACGCTAAAGGTGAGGCGATAGACTCCTCCGATGCCAGTTGAAGTTTTCTGTTCAATCAACTGAGCGTTCTCGGAGATTGGAACAATTTTGTCCGCTTGATTAAGAGGTATGCCTAAAGTTATGGCTAAATTGGGAGACGGATCAGCATCAATCGCCAAAACCTTGAAACCTTTTTCTACAAAAAAGTTGGCTAGAACACCTGCAACAACGGTTTTGCCGACTCCTCCTTTGCCCGCAACAGCGATCTTCATGTAAACCCCATATGGACTCAACTAGTTGAGGATAGGACAAGACGTTCCGAGTTCACGTCGACTTCCACGATTTTGCAGTTTTCAATTTCTTTGGAAATTCCTAACACATCTTTAAGAATCACTTTGTTTCCATCAACCTTAACATAAACTGCATCTTTGAACACGGTTTCTCCTTTAATTAGCACATCAAACTCGCACATTCCCATTTCCTCAATTGCTTTATCATTCCACCTCATATAAGGCTTCTTTAGCTCTGGGAATCCATAAACGATTTCAACTTCTCGTAGGCTTCCTCTGGCTTTATAAGACCCATAACATGTTTTTCTAAGGGACAAACATCCGTTCTTTCATAGTTGAGAATGTTTGGAACACGGTTTTCAAACTGATAAAAAATTTCGTTTTCTTTAAGCATTTTTTCTCCCTCTTCACTTATGGTGACCGCAAACACAGAAGAAGCTTTAAAGTAAGCGCAAAGCAGGGCAGTCGCGCGCCCAACAACGTTATCCGCCACAGAGGAGCCAGTCAACTGTTTACCTAACTTTTCTATAGCTTGTAATAAACCACGTATTCCTTGGGATTTAGTCGCGAAAATGATCTTACCATCTTTGACTATGAGCAGATTGAACTTCTTTTCTTTCAGTCTTTGCTCAGCAAGTTTTAGGTCTTTCATCTCTTCTTCTCTTAAGGTGAGATTATACGCTTTAAAAAAGCTTTATTTGCTCTCTATGGTGAAGAGCTCTTCTTCGGGCATGGATGCAATCATGTGGGCAAGTTTTTGTGTCTCCTCTTGTGAACAATTGTTAGAGAGCAAACTGGTTTTCAACCTGTTAAAAGTGATTGGATTAACAGTAACGGTTACTTTCTCTCTTTGTTGAAGCTCGAATTCCCCCGTGATCCCTGAAGAATCAATTAACTTCAGTTTTTGGTTTCCAACGGTACATTTGGTTGCCATTTGGATACCGTCTATGACGCAGGAAAATGGAACAGAGTACTTTAACATTGCTGTGACACGCAATTCATTGTCGTTCTCTTTTGCTTTCAATTCTCTAACACCAATAAGCCCCATTCTTACCCCTATCACGAGAAAGGGGCCTAAGTGTCCATGGAATTCTGCAGCCTTCTTTAGGATGTTGTCTAATTTCTGTTCTTGTTTAAATATAGCCAATTGGGACTCACTCCTTCAATTGAGAGCTTATGGGGCTATGGCTATAAATTTTAATTGTTTTACGCCCTTCTTTGTTATCAGCGCCTGTGTCAGGCTCCTAACTTCTTTTGTATTTCCCTTAACGGCTATTATTTCTAGACATTTATTTTGGGTCAGATGGATGTGCATGGTGGATGAGACTACATTTTCGAATTTATGTTGAACTTGCATTATCTTGTTTAACAAGCCTGGTTTATCTACGTAATAAAGCATGACAACAGCACCAGCTATTTCTCCAGCCTCTTTACGCGTCCACTTATACTCACTGATGAAATTTCGTATGGCGTCATGAACGGCTTTTGATCGGCTAACGTATTGCATGTTCCTCCAAACTTCATCTAGCTCTCTTACTAAGGTGGGGGGTAGTGATACGCTAAACCTTATTACTCTCTGTTTCTGGGGCATACTGCTATCACTTTGGATTATTGATATGGTGGTAAAGCTTTTATATTTGGTGTTACCATTACTGCATTTCGTAACACTGAATCTAGGAGAGCTTGATTCCATGAAGGTTAAAGTCTTAACATTCGCAGCCCTCATGGCAGCGTTAGCAAACCTTCTCTCAGTTCCACCAATAGCAATTCCTGTAACTGTAGGACCCTTTGAAACAGCAATTCACTTCTTACAACTACCGATTCTTATTTCTGGAATCCTTGCTGGACCATCGGCTGGACTGATAACTGGGGCTGTAGGCGGTTTGTATATGAGCCTTATGATGATTCCGTTTATTATTGGTGGACTCGCAATACTGGGATACGCCAGCGGACTTTTTGCCAAAAAGTTGAGACCGTTCTTTTCAGGAATTCTAGCATGGTGTGTACAGGCACCTTATGTTGTTATTACTGATTACATCTGGTTCACCTTGTTCCAGCTGAAACCTCAAACAGTGGTTTGGGGAATTGTTGTACCCATCATGATAAAATTAACCATCGAGGTCGTAGTCTGCTCAGTTTTAGCCGAAATTTTAATTCACTTTATCAAAAGAGCAAGAATATCATTTTAATTCAACTCACAACTTAAAGTCTCTAATGAAATACTCCAGAAAACCTAGGTTTTTGGAAATTCGTGATGGCATCTTGGGCACATAATTAGTCTACAGCGTTTTTTAATGAAACACGCTTGGCAAGCTTTTTCTCCCTCGTCCCAATTGAATTTATAACCACATAAAGGACAGTGATATGTTTGTTCACGCTTGCGATCAGCATTTCCTTTATTTGAATGAGTTGTCACCCTAAAAGTTGCCGACACGTCATTAAGAAACTTTAACATTTATTCCCTTACCCTCCTCCTAAACCCAAAAAAGGAGCCACACGGAAGGCGATTCCTCCAACAACAATGGCGAGAACTACGGTGAAAATCATCAATAACAGAGCGTTTTTCCAACCTAACTCCTTGCCGAGAACGGCTACGGTTGCCACGCAGGGAATATAGATTGTGACGACTAGAGCGAAAACAAATATTTGGAGAGGCGTCATGAAGAATAAGAGATTTTCAGCGCTTGGACCGAATTGTGCTATAGCCAATACGACTAGCAACTCGAGGGTTAACTCCTTGCGTAGAATACCTAAGATGAGGCAGATTCCAGCGACTGCGGGGAGTCCCAAAACTCCATAAACAAAGGGTTCAATTGGTTCAACAATAGCCAATAAGTATCCCATCTCGTAAAGCGCCCCAAGCGCTAGGCTTCCTAATGCTACGATTGGGAAAGCCATGAAAGCGAAGTCTTTGAATCTGAACCAAGTTTTCTTTGCAATTGAGGAGGCTGAAGGAATTCGAAAGGGGAACATTTCCATAACCAAGCCAGAAGATTCGCCTCGTAATAGTTTGTTCAAGCCTAAGCCAACTGAACCGATAAGCAAGACTTCAATGAGGTAGATGAGAATGGCGTATTGCCATCCAACAAAGTTGGCTACTGCACCTAAAATCACGGCTGTTCTGGCGCTGCATGGAACCAAAACAATAAGAGTGCAAGCTAAGATGCGTTCTCTCTTTGTCGTCAACACTCGAGTGCCCATAATTGCTGGAACGTTGCATCCCGCACCAGTCAGCATAGGAATGATTACTCTGCCGTGCAATCCAAGTTTATGCATGATGTTGTCGGTTAGGAAAGCTATGCTATTGAGGTAGCCGCTGTCTTCCAGCAAAGACAAAACAATGTAAAACGTTAATACATAGGGTACACCTACGCTGAGCCAAGCTAACACTCCAGCGTCTAAGCCCCAAAGAACGGTGTTCGCTAGTGTTTCGTTTTGAAGCAATGAATAAACTAAGCCGCCTAGTGAAGGAGAGACAAACGTCCCCCAAAGACTGTCGAACGCTTCGCTTAACAAGCCTCCAACATAAAAAATGAAAGAGAAAACGCCTAGCAAAACGGAAATCATTAAAGGTATTCCCGTATAGGGAGCCACCGAATAATGTTTTAGTTTTTCAGAAAGAAGAGCCGGTTGTTCAACTTTCATCTGGACGTCATCAGCAATAGTTCCAGCCAACCCGTATCTTTCACGGGCAATCCTCACACCAACTGGTTCACCATGTTTCCTTTCAATTTGTTTAGCCAAACTAGCAGATAATTGTAGAAGATGCCTTCTGTCTGTCTTTTCACCACGCCACCGCCAACGATGCCGCCTTACCAGCTTTACTTCGCTTTCACCCCGCTGAATCGTTTTGATGAATTCACTGTCGCCTTCTAAAAGCAGTATAGCCAAGGCTCTCGCTGGCAAGTTAAAAGGTGTTTTCGGCACATGCTTTGTTACGGCTTCTTCAAGTCTCTGAACCGCCTGCTCAACATCGCGACCATACACAATTTTTGAACCTTTACCCTTCATTTTTCCTTGTGCAATGTCTACGGCGGTTTGAATAAGCTCCTTAACGCCTTGTCCACGAATAGCCACTGTTGGAACTACTGGAACGCCTAGGAGTTCAGAAAGTTTTTCATGGTCTATTTTGAAGCCTATTTTTGCTGCGTAATCAATTAGGTTTAAGTCCACTACGACTGGAAACCCTAACTCGATAAACTGCAACACTATCTAAAGGTTTCTTTGAAGGTTAGAGGCGTCCACAACAATTACTACAACGTCTGGATGGCTCTCTAAAACTCCTCGTCTGGCAACCAGCTGGTCATCTGAAAAAGCGCTAATAGCATAAGTGCCGGGCAAGTCGATTATGCCGATTTTAAGACCGTTATGGGTTGTTACACCCATGTTTAACTCTACGGTCTTGCCTGGATAATTAGCGGTCACAACGCTGAGACCAGTTAGCTGGTTAAAAATGCAACTTTTCCCAACGTTTGGGTTGCCTGCTAAAGCAATTGTTAAATCGGTTTTCCCTTTTATTTCCCTCAGCATTTTGTGACACGACAAGCAAACCAGCCTTCAAGATAAGTTCTTCCATCAAACTACATTTGTCTCCTATCTTTTTCTGTAAACCCAAATTACTAGAGGAAGCGCTATTGCCAGATATGCAATGTGAACTATTACCCTAGCCCATTCAGCTTTTACTGTGTAACCAAACATCACAGCAAAGATAGCGCCTACTGCTCCTTTATGATGGAAAAGAGTATTCTCAGGTATATCCAAAGCATAAGCGGGCTCGCCTAACCAGCCCAATTCAATCCCGACATCTTTAGAATATTCCGTCAGTTCATGTATACCATAACCAGCTAATCCTCCTGCCAAAAGCACAAGCAAAATGCTTGTAAAATAAAAGAACCTTCGTATGTTAATCTTCATGCCGACAACAAATATTGCGTAGGCTAAAGCCAGTGAAGCCATTACGCCGAGAAAAGCTCCAATTAAAGTGCCAACGGCGTCATCTACTAAGAAAGGAGTCAGGAAAAGCACAGTTTCAAGTCCCTCTCGAAAAACCACGATGAACGAAAAAGAAGTCAAGGAAAAGGTTGCGCCTCGAGTTACAATGGTTTCCAGCCGCTTTTCTACTTCCATTCTAATTTCTTTTCCTTTCGTAGCCATCCAGTAAATCATAGAAGATAACACAAAAACAGCAATAAGAGCGGCAATTCCTTCAAACAATGCTTTGGCAGGTCCCACAAGACTGCCATATATTAGCAAGACAGAGGCTCCCAAAACGAAACTTGCCGCAACTGCAAGATAAACCCCATACCAAGCATAGCGGGTCAATGGATTTCTCTTTGTTCTCGCTAAATATGCCAAAATTATTGCGGTTATCAGCGCGGCTTCCAAGACTTCCCTGAAAGCCAACAGAAATTGAGCAAGCAACAGCGTCACCTACTCATTTTTCTTAACCCAGATAATCGAAGCAACATTTCTACCCAGAGCGTAGCTGGCTCCCATCACTTTCACTATTATTGGACCGTTAAATGGAGCTTTTTCTTCAATCTGCACATTGGATCCTGGCACAAGACCTAGCGTTGCCAAATACTGCAGCATATCTGGTCTTTCATCAGTTACTTTAACAATGACCCCTTCTTTTCCAAGACCTAAATCAGCCAGAAGTTCACTTTCTTCCTCAATTACTTTTCCCGATTTCGAAGGTATAGGGTTTCCATGTGGACAAGTTTTTGGTTTTCCTAAGACTTTTTCTAACGGCTTAATTATGTCTTCGTCTGCGATTGCGTGTTCCAGTTTGCATGCGGCGTCATGAGCTTTGCTCCATTCTAACTTTAAGATGTCAGTAAGCAGTCGTTCGGAAAGACGGTGTCGTCTAATAACGTCCAGCGCTGTTTTTCGACCCTTTTTTGTAAGATTCACACCCTTGTAAGGTTTGTGAGTGATAAGGTTTTGTTTTTCCATGCTTTCAATAGTGTTCGTGATCGTTCCAAGTGTCACGTTTAATTCTTTAGCTAGGTCTCCAGTTTTAGCTGAGCC
>CAYFTS010000095.1:0-3550 GCA_964346135.1 uncultured Candidatus Bathyarchaeia archaeon
TTTGAAACGATGACAGAAAAAAGCTCGGATTTTTCTCTTTAGGTTTTGGAAAAAACTCTGCGAGTGCCTAAACTACTTTAAAGAACTCTGTTTTCGACGCTCCACAGATTGGACATTTCACTGGTGCTATGCCTTCAACCGTGTTTCCGCAGATGTTGCAGACGTAATAGTCGATTTCTGGTAATTTCTTGTTGGTTTTTATCACGCCTGCCGCCCTCGAGAATAGACCACCGTGTACTTTTTCAACTTTATTGGCTACGTCAAAGCTCCAAGCTGCACGTTGGTCTCCTTCTTTTTTGGCGATGCTCAAGTATTCAGGATACATTTTCTTAAACTCAAAGTTCTCTCCAGAGATGGCCGCATTTAGATTCTCCAATGTGGATTTTATTTCTCCTGTTATTCTGAGATGGTTCAAAGCGTGAATTGTCTCTGCTTCTGCAGCCGCTCTGAAAAGTTTTGCAACTTGCCGGAAGCCTTTCTCTTCAGCTTTTCGAGCAAAGGCCAAGTAGCGTCGATTCGCTTGTGACTCACCGGCAAATGCCTTTTTCAAACTCTCAATTGACCTGCTCATCTATTAACTCACCATGTACCCTCAATATCTTCAACTGACCGATATAAGTTCTGCCTGAGAGCGCACAAAAAGCTTAGAGAAAAAAAGAGATTATGGATAAGTTTTTCCGCAATTTTCAGCGAAAACACCGAAGACGTGAACTGTTTCAGAAATACAATAGAAATTTCAATATCTGAAGAAGACTACCAACAAATTTGGAATCTCACAAAAGAATCTGGTTTGGACTACTCGTCAGTAGAAGAGTTTGTTCAAGAAACTTTCACAGACATACTAAAGTCTGTTTGGAAAGCGTTCAATCAAGCTAACATTGAAATGCTTCAACAAAGAGCCTTTGCCTACATCGTATAAACTAAGCCTGTACCATCATTAACTATTCGTTTTCTTTATGTGCGTGCAGCATGCATGCATTTAAGAGGGGCTTATCTAATCCGTTTTCCAGTTTTCGGCAAATATGGCTCAATGATATCCAAGTGAGGTTGAGCATGTCCATGCCTTGAGAGGTGAGGCTGTAAACTTTTCTTGGTCTGTCGTTATTTAGGTCCCAATGGCTCTTGATGTACTCCTTTTTTTCGAGAAGGGAGAGAAGGGGGTAGATGGTGCTAGGTCCAAAATAGACTCCGAAGTTCTTGCGGAGGCTAGAGATGATTTTATATCCGTGCATGGACTGGTCTTTCAAAAATTGGAGGATAACCGAGTCTAAGAGACCTCTCATTAGTTTTGTCTGGGCTTCTCTTTGTTTTGTTCCCATAATCATTTCCTCATGCCACTGTATTACGCGTGCGCATGAACCGGTTTTTCTTCTTCAAAAAACTTTGCCGAGCCGCCACTAAGTATTCAGTGAACACTAGATCTTCATGTTCAGGATATTCAACAACTCCTCCAACTTTCTCATTGAGGCGTTTTATTATAAGAATTTCAAGAACTTTGGCTCCAAGCCCAAAGATTTTTTCAATTGCATCGACAAACTCTTGAATTTTGGAAGGAATGTCCTGCCTGTTGATATTGAAAGTATCTTCCAGTAGGGAATAGATCACCTGCTTCGAAGAACCACACAACGAAGAGAAGCCCTCATCTACTGCTTCCAACAGAAGCTTTTCGAAATTGAACGCGCGCACGTACAAGACGGGTACGCCGTCACTTCGCATTATCACATTTGAGTACCAGCCAGCACCCATGAGTGCCTCTGCAATCCTTTTGGGCTTCTGCATATTGTACTCGGCAGCCAACTAAAAATCCTCGCTAAGATTTTTCTATAATTCTCATCTATAACAGGGAACACCAAAACCTAAAAACGATACTTCACTTGACGAAATATTACAAAACGTGAGATATGTGTGAACGCGTACATAATAGATGTGTGAAAAAATGAAGTTTTGAGAAGGGAGTTTAGAGACATTTCCACGTTAGACATTATTTGCCTCACCGTGACCACTTTTTGTTTGATCTCAGCTACTTTTTTGAAACACGTCTGATGGTGACAATTCATATTTTCTAAAGGATATCCGCTGCCTTTTTGGCCTATGTATTCGAAACCAACTTATACGTGCGCATGGGACCATTATGGAGGTTACGCATCTGACTTTTGGGTACATAAACCTTATATAGAATTAGGAATCTTAACTCTTGTATCATGAGAGTCAATATTCAGCCATTGTGAGTGAGAAAAATGGGACGTGCACGAAAAAAATTAGAAGATAGAGTTTCAACTGGTGTCGGGGGCTTGGACAAGCTAATTGAAGGAGGTTTTCCTAAAGGTAGTTTGATTCTCCTCGCTGGATCTCCTGGTTCAGGTAAAACAATTGCTTCAGCTCAATACTTATATCATGGCGCATCTGATCTCGGTGAGAATGGTGTTTATGTCTCTTTCGGAGAGCGGAAAAGGGTTTTTTTCAAGAATATGGAAAGATTCGGTTTCAATTTTAACCAACTAGAAAGCAAGGGCAAATTTAAATTTCTAGATATGATGACACCGAAAAACGAAGCGCTCTTGGATACACTTGGCCTAGCATTGAAAGAAGTTCACTCCATGAAAACTCAAAGACTGGTCATAGATTCATTTTCAGCAATGTCTTTAGCATTCGAAAAAAAGGTAGAAGGAAGAATTATTTTACACTTGTTAGAAAAAGTGATGCGCGAGATTGGTTGTACCACATTGTTGGTGGTGGAGGTTCCAACGGGAAAGCCGGGACTGGGCCTCGGCTTTGAAGAGTTTATCGCGGACGGGATAATCTTATTTGAAACAATTGAGGTGCGATCAGGCATCCGAAAACGTGCAATCATACGTAAAATGCGAGGTACCAATCATAAACAAAACTATAACAACATCGTAATTTCAGAGCAAGGACTCTCATTAAGACCATATGTGACCTAACTAAATGGAGTCATGCAGCTGTGAGCGAGAGAAATAAATTTGACAAAATTTTTGCTGAGGCTGTGTATGAAGGTCTATCATTTATTGGAAGTTTGGTTGCTCCGGTGGTTCTCTTGTACTTAGAGAACAGTGGTCTAATGAAATCGAAATTAGACCCGCTGCAGGACGCCATGGTCTCTGATAGCGGATTGATGAAATCGAAATTGAACATGCAAGATGCTATAGCCCTTGAGGAAGGTTTAGAGAGGATTTTTGGATTTGGCGCAAAAGTGTTTGAGAAAAGAATCTTGGATATCTTATATGCGAAACTTCAACTGGACAAGGAAATTGAACAAAACTTCGTATTTGCAGCCGAGGTGAAAAAAGCAAGTGAACTTTACAAATCCAGACCAAACATTTCAAGCACACTGGCGAGAGATCATGAATGAAAAGTGCAAGTTCCATGGGGGATCTGAGCCACCTAAGAGAATTGAGTTGCCATCGAATTTTCTTGGAACACTTTTAAATGAGGGCTTTCCAGAAGGAAGTAGCATCTCGTTGGTTGGTCCTCCAGGTGCCGGGAAAACAATTTTCTGCGAAAGTCTGGCAAACAGTTTTCTGCAGAGTGA
>CAYFTS010000096.1:0-7075 GCA_964346135.1 uncultured Candidatus Bathyarchaeia archaeon
TCCTCTCACACAGCGTAGGAGGGGAACGCCCAAATTAGCTAACCTTTCTGCCACGAACCGTTCTTCACCTGCGCGAAGAGTAGATGCGGGGCGTGCTAGGATTGCCCCTTCAGGCGTCATGAAAAACAGGTCAGCTACAAACATCTGATTAGGAGGAGGCACGTCACGTGGCTCAACGTAAGAGACAGTGATGCCAGCATTGCGATAAGTCTCAACCAAACCGTCATGCTGTTGTTTAATCAAAGCAACGTTTGGGATAGCAAGCATTAGAGCAGCGTTGGCGTCTGTAATCGCTTCTATCTCAGACCCCGGTCGATGCATCAAAACCGCTTCAAGAGTAGACCACTCGGTGGCCACGCCACACTCTCCCCAAATTTCTCCAATCTCCTGACGCAGAGACATCATTCGTGGCGACCACCCCTCGCCTCCATGAGCTGCATCTTTTGACAATTGTGTCATACTAGACCCCAGTTTGCATATCTCACTTGCCAAGATAATGGTTTTGCTTCTCTCGCATGCATGCATGAAGAAGAAAGGTAGGGTCTCAAGCATGCATCTAGAATGCAAGGGCAGCTAGTTCTCGTCTATTAAGCAGCTTCTTAACACCTTTTTTCTACTGCAAGCATTAGAACTCGATTGTCTTCTCCGCTACGTTAGCATCCATACTACTAGCTATTTTAAGCCGATCGGATAATCTTGGAAAGTTTGTATAGTACAAGCCCTGCAAGAAGGAATATTAAACCGGACAGAATCACGGTTGTATTGAATTGGGAAACTAGGAAAAGGCAGGTTAGGAGACCTAGGAAACCAGTTATAGGAAATTTACCTACATTTAAAGGAGCTCGAAAAGGCCTTTCCAGTTCGGCTCTTCGGTAACGTATGTATATCAATGAAATATTTACGAATGCAAAAGTGATGAAAGCTCCAAAACTTGTTAATGCAGCTACGAGCTCTAGGTCGCCCATGAAAAGAAATATTATCGAAACGAACATGGTAACCAAAATCGCTAACCTTGGTGTCTCCTTTCTGGGATCAACTCTAGAAAGAACCCCGGGAAAAGCTCCCTCTTTAGCCATACCATAGATCATTCTTGAACCCACAACTAACATAATCAAAACGGTGTTACTAGTGGCAAAAAGAGCTATTATGGACATGACGTTGAATGCGTTTTCACCTAGAACCTGAGAGGCTGCGGAGGCTAGGGGAGCGTTACTTAAGCCGAGAGTCTGCCAATCAACTAAACTAACAGAGATCAAAGCCACCAAGACATAGAGAAAGGTCGTTATGAGAATCGACAAAATCAAAGCTTTTGGAATTGTTTTTTCCGGCTTTTTTGTTTCTTCTGCTATGTTGACGATATCCTCGAATCCAAGATAAGCGAAGAATATCAAAGCAGCGGCCGACAAAATCCCAGATGAACCATTAGGAGCTTCCAGCAAATTGACTTTGCCAAGACTCCCCAAGCCAATTGCAATGAGAAGAACCAACCCAGCTCCCTCAACCAGAGTGAAGAGAATGTTCATTCTTGTCGACTCTTTTATTCCCATGAAATTGATGTATGATAAAACGGCTATCAGAACCAACGCAGCCAAGACTCTAGGAACCCCGAAAAGTCCTTGAAAGTAACCAGCGAAGCCCAGAGCCACTGTGGATGCAGAGATTATTCCTGTCAAGATCGTCAACCAGCCGACCATAAAAGATAAGATTTCGCATCCACAAGCAATCTTAACGTAAACATACTCAGCAGCATCTCTTGGAAACACTGAAGAGAGCTCAGCATAACTTAGCCCCGTTAAGGAAGCAACCATTGCACCAATGATGAAGGAGAGCCAAACGGAGTTGCCGGCTATGCCAGCGGCCTCTCCGACCAAGACGTAGATTCCCGCCCCGAGAATTATCCCTACTCCCCAAGATGTTACCGCAAAGAGCCCTATCTCTCTTCTCATAGAAACACGCCATTTGACTAGTAACATCGAAGTCACGTTATAAGGGTTAATCCTCAATCACACAAAACGTTTCCTAGCCAGCGTGCATGCATGCACTACCACTTCAAACTATTTCCATTGCATGCACGTATTAACTTTCCAAGGCTTCCTTGATCAGCTTCTCCAGCTCCGCGAGTTTCTGCTCCGTCAACTGAATGCGACCTTGCAATTCTCGAACCGTGCCATTCCTCTCGGCGAGCTGCGCTCTCAAGTCCTCGATAACCTTCTCCGTCTCGGTGGGCGTGGGCTGTTCTAGTCGCAAGAAAGACATAGCCTTCTCCGCGTACAGTTTTCTATGGAACTCGACGTCCCTGGGCCTGTAGTGTTCTTCCTGCCCGGCTTGAACTACGTGACCCATCCAAAACTGAACGTTCTCGAAACCAGCCTGCCCCGCATGTTTACGGAAGAACTTCCTCAAACTGTAAAGTCTAAGTTCTGAGGGTTTTCCGTTTTTTCTCACTTCAAATTTGAAGATTCCCTTCTCTCTGAGTTTCCGAGCTGCCTTTCTGAATTTGTGACTGAACGCTTTCGGGCTTGATTGTTCTTCGGTTCCATACTTGGTGAAAACCCAACTTTCAGACGTCAGATTTCCTCGTGTTTTCAAGTAGTCTTTTAGATACTGTACACTTTCTTCCGCGATGAAGGTGATGTGTCCCCGATATTTTCCTTTCGCAATTTCCTTGGGAACTTCTATCTTCAATGGCACTGTATCGTTCGACAAGTCAGGTTCAAGGTGTTTGATCTTTAATTTGCAGATTGTGTAAGGTCTAAGTCCACTTTGAGCTAAAACGGCAAAGAAAGCTCTGTCTCTAGGGCTGCTGATCCTCAAGATTTCACTGACTTCCTGTCTCGTTATATCCCTATTGTGATACACTATGCAGTTTTGACCTATTGGCACGAAGCCTAAAGGCAGATTGTTGTATTTGAAGAAACTCTTCACGGATGCCACCATGACTCTGATGGATCCTTTCGTGTATTGTTGTTTTGACAGTTGAGCGATCCAGTCTTGTATGTACTGAGAATATTTTCTTCGAAATTTCCTCTCTGTAAAGAGATCAGTCGTCTGTTCATACTCTCTAATGAGCTTTTCAGGTGCCTTGCCTATGAAATTGCAGAACGCTTCAAGTTGGTGTTTGTAGTGTCGCTCTGTCTCTGATGACCCGCTGTGTTGATATGCTACGTTGGCGAGCCATCTTTCCACTGTTTTCGTTCTTTCCATCTCGTTCACCTAGACAATTGATGGTGACTCTAAACATATAAACGTTTCTGTGTGTTCACCTTACAACGTTAACGTTCCTCTTCCACCTGGAACTGGTGACCAAACTTACCTGTATGCGTTGAAAGAAATTTTTGTTCCTCTTGTAGAAGAGTTTAAGCCAGAGATTATCATAGCCAACGGTGGAAGTGACGCTCATTTCGCTGATATGCTTGGTAATTTAGGACTCACAGTTAACGGGTTTTTTGCCCTGTCTAGTATTATTGTTGAGAAGGCAGAGAAGGTTTGTCAAGGTAAACTAGTTTTGATGGTTGGTAGCGGATACAACCCCACAGTTCTGCCGCTCTGTTGGTACGCGCTTACAGCAGGAGTAGTCGGCTTGGAAAACATTAACATAAAAGACCCATACACTCCGCTTGTTGAGCCTAAAGGAAATCGTCGAAAGGTTCAAAAAACACTCAGGAACTTGAAGCAGAGTTTAAGGCGTTATTGGAAGTGTTGGGCTTAGACTAGGGTAGCGGTTTTAACCTGATGTGTATTGATCACTAGGTTTTCTTTGTTTTGATTCTTAGGAAAATTTCTGTTTTGCATTTTGGACAGCGATAGTTAATTCCTTCTCTACTTTCTTCTATGACTTTGCATTCCACGTTCTTTTCAAGTTCTGGATGCACATGGCAAACTGAAATTTCAAGGGTCATTAGCTATAAGCCTCCTTACTTGTTTTTATTCACCTAGTGAAAACGACTGTGAATTGTATAAGTTTAATGCGGCACTTATGAGTCACACAATGTTGTTGGAGTTTAGCAAGCGTATGTTTTTTTCCAGTAGCAATAATGTCTAATTGCGTCTCGCACAAACTCCGCTATGCTTCCCCATTCGCACTCAGGATGTTCTCTGATAATGGCTTGGCAAGCTAGAATCATAGTTTCAGGAAGCTTCACTGTGCGGTATTTAACTCTCCGTTTTAACATAGGCTTTTCAAACGAAAGTTTCACTGGTAATTACTTAAATTTTATGAATCAGTAATGTTGCACACTCTGAATCCGAACAAACTGTCTTAGGAACTACCAAACTGAAATTTATGGGTATGAATGTGGAGATGCTTTCACAGTTCTCCCTTTTTTTGGATTTCGCTGTTGTTTTCTGAAAAAACTCTGTTTTCAACATATCTTTTCGCTATATGATTCAAATATGAGCTGCGAGGGGATTGGAACTCCTTGACGGTGATGTCTATAGCAGTTTCTGGGAAAATATTTGTTTTTAACATTGTGCTGTTATTAGGCTTCAAATATGCGTGTGGGTGGTGTGGAGATATCATGTCAGCTTAGTAGATTGGGGTTCTTCAGTATGGGGTGGATACATTGTCAGCGTGCAGTCTTTTTTTACAGTTTCGTTATGCATGTGTATATTGAGTTTATTTGCAGTAAGTATTGGTAAGTCATAATTTTAATTTTGGTATTCATTACAAGCGTAGTGGTAGGGGAGGCTTCCCGACACGCCAATAAAAGTTAGAGACATTATGGTTCAAGAGATTGTGACGGTTCACGTTAATTCTAAGGTCATCAAGGCCGTGGACTTGATGAACAAGTTTGAGATAGGGTGCTTAATTGTGGTCTTCAGGAAAAATGCAGTTGGGATAGTGACTGAAAGAGACATACTGAAGAGGGTTTTGGCGCAGAAAAGAGATCCACAGAAAACAAGAGTTGGACAAGTGATGTCTAAACCGCTCATATTCGGAGACTCCAACATGGATGTGGAGGACGCCGCAGGCTTGATGTTTGAGAAGAAAATCAAGAAACTTCCTATATGTGAAGATGGGAAACTGGTTGGGCTTGTAACCTTAACAGATTTGGTGCGTTACAAGCCGCAAATAGTTGGGATGCTCAAAAAATTGACTGCGCTGGGTTTCACTCCCAGACGGATGAGAAAGGTTGTAAATTTTTACGTAGTCTGAAGCGTGTGTGCGCGCGAAGAACCTTGCTAATCAGCGGCTTGATAAAACTCAGCAGATTGGAATTAATCTGTTTGCAGTGGAGATATCCCCCGCAATTTCCCTCTTTTTCTGTTTAGACGATGAAGCTTCGTCTTGTCTAGCGTGCATGCATTTAGTCCATAATCTCGGTCCGCCAACCCTCACTGATGGATAACAATAATTAAGTAGAAAGCGATCCCGGATCGGTTCTACTTCTGGCCTTGCCCATCAACTACCGGCTCGCCAACCCGCCTGTGATCTCTCCGCCATCAATCACGAAATAATGTCCAGTAATGAAGGCGGCATCGTCGGAGGCTAGGAAGGCGAAGAGCGCCGCAACCTCCGCAGGGCGCCCTACCCGCTTCAACGGTACCTTGCTTTTGAAGGTCCGCAGCATTTCAGGAGTGTATTCCCCCTCTTGCATCGGTGTAAGGATGAAGCCAGGACAGACACAATTGACTCGCACCTTCGGAGCCAACTCCAGTGCCATCGAGCGCGTCAGCTCGATAACACCAGCCTTCGAGGCGTTATAGTCAGCGTAGAAGGGATAACCCATTATCCCATTGGTCGAGCCCATGTTCAGGATAACACCACCATCGCCCTCCAGCATCCGTCTAGCAGCCTGTTGGGCCACGAAGAATATCCCGTTGAGATTGACATCCATCACCTTGCACCATTGTTCCGGAGTGATATCCATAAAGGCGTGTCGAATGCTGATCCCGGCGTTGTTGATCAGCACGTCCGGTCCGCCCAGCAGTTCATCAAGTTCCTCAAAGGCGCGTGCCACGGCGTCGGCATCAGACACATCCACGCAGATGGCGCCGCTCAGCGAAGGCAATGCACCCTTGATGCGCCTAAGTGCCTGCTCATTGCAGTCCAGCACAACGACACGAGCACCTTCCTCCAGAAACCGTTCCGCTGTTGCCACACCGATACCTCTGGCTCCGCCAGTAATGAGAACTCGTTTACCTCTCAAACCTCGCATAATTTATCTCTCCTCATTCTGATCCTGCCAGTCCGCCGCCGTCCACCACCAACGCTGCGCCGGTGACGAACGACGATGCATCGCTGGCCAAGTACAATGCTGTCTGAGCAATCTCCACTGGACGACCAACCCTCTGCAACGGACGCTGCGCTGACTCGGCTAAGAACTGCTCCTCAGGTTTGCCAAGTTGTTGGGCTTCGTTGCGTAGCATGGGCGTATCCGTGCTACCAGGGCAGATGCAGTTGACGCGGATATTCTGCGCACCGTGGTCGAGAGCCATGGCCTTAGTCAGCAGAACTACCGCTTCCTTCGACGCGCAGTATGAGGCCACATTCAGTCCACCAACCAGCCCCCATCCCGATGCAATGTTGATGATCACGCCACCGCCCTCTTCAGCCATGATCGGGATAGCGTATTTCGAAAACAAAAACACCGACTTAACATTTGTTGCCATCACCAAGTCCCATTCCTCTTCGCTTGTTTCCACCACTGATGCGCGTCGGATGATTCCCGCGTTGTTGAAGAGGATATCCAACTTGCCCAGCTGTTCAACAGCCTGTCGCACAGCTAACTGGCAGTCTGCCGCTCTGGTTACGTCACCGCGCAAAAACATGGCCTGTCCTCCCTTATCGATGATAGTTTCGACCACGGCCTGCCCATCTGGTTCGTTCACATCAACCACAGCCACTGCCGCGCCTTTTCGGGCAAAGAGTAGCGCCGTCGCTCGCCCAATGCCCGACGCACCACCAGTGATCAGAGCGACTTTCCCGTTCAATATCCCACGAGATTCACGTTTAAAATCTGGCATTGATCAAGAAGCACCTCCCTAATATGATGTCTTATAGACGATTTCCTCATTATATCCGGTTATCACTTTTATATAGCCACTCAGCATTCTATCGACTGCCCGATCACCA
>CAYFTS010000097.1:0-7428 GCA_964346135.1 uncultured Candidatus Bathyarchaeia archaeon
GAATTTGAATATCAAGCTTTTCTGATAGCCCTTAAAGAGGCACAAATTCGCCATAACGCTCTAGAAGCGGCACGCGTAGCAGCAAATCAAGTTCTATCTGGCAAGTTAGGAACCGATTATTGCTTGCGGATTTTACCATATCCCCACGCTGTGCTTCGGGAAAACAAGATGATTTTTGGGGCGCACGCTGATCGACTGCAAGATGGGATGAAACATGCTTTTGGCAAACCCATAGGAACCGCCGCACGAGTGAAATCAAACCAAACCATTATGACGGCTAACGTGAACGAGGACGGCGTCGAAGCTGCTAAAGAAGCGTTAAGACGGGGGGGAGCTAAACTGCCCACAACCTGTCGAGTAGTTGTTGAGAAAACGGCGGAATAATTTGAGGGGAATTTCGTTGGGGAAAAATCTGCCATTAAAAGAGAAACTTATCGTCTGGTTTGATGATATAGGAAAAGAAGACATTCCCATCGTGGGGGGTAAAGTTGCAAATCTAGGTGAAATGCTTCAAGCAAAGATACCTGTCCCACCTGGGTTTGCAGTGACCGCTCAAGCTTACAAGAAGTTCATCACAGAAACTGGCATCGCCGAAAAAATTTACACGGCAATTGAGGAAACGGTTACCGACGTTGAGCTTCCTAATCAATTTGAAGAAGCCTCTAAAAAAGTTCGTAAAATAATTGAAACAACTCCTATGCCAAATGAAATCGCGGATGCTATCAAAAGAGCCTACAAAGAATTCAGCAAAAAAACAAAAACAAACAAAGTGCTTGTGGCTGTGCGTTCTAGCGCCACAGCTGAAGACCTGCCAGGCGCCTCCTTTGCGGGACAGCAAGAAACTTACCTAAACGTGAGGGGAGGTAAAGATCTTGTTCAGAAAACGGTGAAATGCTGGTCAAGCCTGTTCACGCCTAGAGCCATCTTCTACCGAACTAGGAAGGGCTTCAAGCACGAACAAGTTCTCATCAGTGTAGGCGTACAAAAAATGGTTAACGCCAAGGCAGCAGGTGTCATGTTCACCATAAACCCTGTAACTGGCGAGTCAAACAAGATAGTTATTGAAGGCAACTGGGGACTGGGGGAGTCGGTTGTTTCTGGCTCCGTCACTCCAGATGACTACATACTGGACAAAAAAACTTTGAAGGTTATTGAGAAAAAAATTCAGAAAAAAACAGTTGAATATGTTAGAGACCCTAAAACTGGCAAAACCATACATGCTGATGTACCAGCTAAACGACAGACGCAACCATGCCTAACCGACAAAGAAATTGCTAAGCTCGCTTCGCTCGCCAAACGCATAGAGAAACATTACGGCGGGCAACCTCAAGACATCGAGTGGGCAATTGACAAGGACCTCTCCTACCCAGAAAATATTTTCATTGTGCAGTCTAGACCCGAGACTGTGTGGAGCGTAAGGAAGGCGCCACCTGAAATTGAGGCGAAGCCACCAGCTTCGGTCGCAGGACAGGCAGAGTTAAAAGTTGCTGTGAAAGGCATAGCTGCTGGCAAAAGAGACGTAGTAACCGGTACAGCAAAAGTCGTTTTAACGCCTGAAGACGCATCGAGGCTCGTGAAAAAAGGGGACATTTTGGTGACGACGATGACTAATCCAGACTTTGTGCCGTTTATGAGGCTGTCTGGGGCCATAGTCACGGATAAGGGTGGCATAACCTGTCATGCTGCTATTGTGAGTCGTGAGCTGGGGATTCCAAGTATTGTTGGAACTGAAAACGGCACAGAAGTAATGGCTACGGGTAAAGAATATACTGTGGATGCGAGAAGTGGTGTAGTGTATGAAGGAGTTGTTGACTACATGAAGTCTACTACCCCAACACCAACCGCAGCTGGACCAGCCACGCTTGAATCTGCTCCTATAACCGCCACAAAAATTCTGCTCAACCTCGGTGTTCCCGACATGATTGAGCAGTACAGAGACTTACCTTTCGATGGGATAGGACTCATGCGCATCGAGTTCATTCTAGCCAGCTACATAGGAGAACATCCTCTATACCTCCTCGAGACAGGACAAGGCGACAAGTTTGTAGACAAACTGGCGAGTGGGATTGCGACAGTTGCGAGGGCGATACAGCCCCGTCCCGTGGTCGTGAGGCTCAGCGATTTCAAAACTAACGAGTATAGGGATTTGAAGGGTGGAGAGAAATACGAGATAGTTGAGGCAAACCCCATGCTTGGCTGGCGGGGAGCAAGCAGATACATAAGTGAATGGTATGAAAAGGCGTTCAGACTGGAGTGTAAAGCAATAAAAAAGTGCAGAGAAGAATGGAAACTGAAAAACGTGTGGGTTATGCTGCCAATGATAAGAACCACATGGGAAGCAGAAAAATGCCTAAAAATCATGAAAGAAGAGAGTCTTGAAAAATCTAGAGACTTCAAAGTATGGTTTATGGCTGAAACCCCAGCAATTGCTATAATGGCGGATGAATTTTCAAAACTTTGCGATGGCTTCTCCATAGGCTCCAACGACATGACGCAAGGTGTCCTGATGATTGACCGTGACTCAGAGCGTCTTGGACAAATGGGTTACTTTGATGAGCGAGATCCCGCTGTCAAACGGATAATTGCGCACTTAATTAAAGTGGCTCACAAACATGGTTGCACCGTTTCCATCTGTGGGGAAGGTCCTTCAAACTTGCCCGACTTCACAGAATTCCTCGTCAGTTGCGGCATCGACAGCATATCTGTGAATGCGGATGCTGTTGTCAAAACGAGGCGGCTAGTGGCGAGTCTTGAACGGAAAATGATGCTTAAACAATTAGCTGAAGCGCAGGAGCACGTTAAACCCCACAAAACAAAAGGTTCTAAACAAGACTGGTCCTCAGAGTGGGATGAATCCATTCACTAAATCCTTCTTAACCAAGCTTGTATGAGTCTTATTTGTAAGTCACAATTGGTAAAACTAAATGAAAGCCACGACCTTTAACCTCGAAGAGAAACGACTCAAAGAAGAGATAAGCAAACGCGGAGCCAAACGAGTTCTCATACAACTCCCCGAAGGATTAAAGACGGAAGGACCTCGCTTGGCAACTATTGCCGAAAAGGCTGGTGCACTGGCTGTGGTCTCCGCTGACCCATGCTACGGGGCATGTGACTTAGCCACACTTGACGCTAAAAGCTTAGACGCTGATCTAATTGTACATTACGGTCATACGGAGATGATTGAACAAGAACAGGTGCCAACAATTTACGTCGAAGCCAAGGCAAGGGTCAACGTTAAAGAAGCAGTGAAGAAGGCAATTCCTCTCCTCAAACGCTGGAACAACATCGGATTAATAACAACCGCACAACATACTCACATGCTCAATGAAGCTGAAGAAGTGCTTCTAAAGGCTGGAAAAACGGTTGCAATCGGAGACACGGGACGACTGAAACATGCTGGACAAGTGACTGGTTGCGACTACAGCAACACCAAATCCGTGTTAAAAGATGTTGAAGTGTTTCTTTTGGTTGGAGGCGGTAAATTCCATGCCATAGGCGTAACCTTAGCCACCGCAAAACCGACGATCGTCGTTGATCCCTTTGAAAAAAGAGCGTATTCCATTGAAAAAGAGGTTCAGAAGATAATTCGACAACGGTGGGCAAGTATTCATGAAGCAGAAAAAGCGAAAAGCTTCGGGGTGTTGGTGGGCTTAAAGATAGGACAAAAAAGGTTTGATGCCGCCGTAGTGATGAAGAAGAAACTGGAGAAAAACGGTATAAGAGCAACATTGCTTGCGGCGAGGGAAATTACTCCAAATGTTCTGATGGAGTTTCCCAACATAGAAGCGTTTGTGAACACCGCTTGTCCTCGAGTGGCGCTGGATGAAGCATCAAAATTTCTTAAGCCTGTTCTCACGTTTAACGAAGCGCTTGTTGTATTAGGGGAGATGGACTGGGAAGAATTATGCAGAAAAGGCTGGTTCGAAAGCTAGACTTAGAAAAAGCAATCTCAAAGATCAAACCTCACCCAACGCCTAAAGCTTATCTAGAACAGTACACCATCCCCTCAGAAATTGCAGCGGAAATTCTATACGTAGCCACCTACACCTACAACGACATTATTGATAAGACAATAGCGGATTTAGGATGCGGCACAGGAAGGCTTGCAATCGGCTCAATCCTCATCGGAGCAAGAGAAGCGTTTGGTGTGGATATTGATCGGGTGGCAATAAAAGCGGCGCACAAAAATGCGGAAAAAATGAATGTAAAAGAAAAGACACACTGGATCTTAGCGGATGTTGATGCTATTCAAGGCTCTTTCGATACGGTTTTGCAGAATCCTCCTTTTGGCGTGCAGAGAAGAGGAGCCGATCGAAGGTTTTTAGAGAAGTCCTTGGCGCTGGGCCACAGAATTTACTCTCTTCACAAGAGTGGAAAGAGCAATAGAGATTTCCTCAAAAGATTAAGAGGGCGTGGAACCAGATTTATACCGGCTCAGCCTTCCCCTTTTTTGAAAAGGTTCATTGAGAAGCATGGTGGAAGAATCGAGGCAGTCTATTCTATGTTAATGACAGTGCCCTACATGTTTGATTTTCACAGGAAGCGGAAGCATGAGTTCATAGTTGATTTGTACATAATTGAAGGAATAGCTAAATGGTGACGGGACTATTCTTTTAGTTTCTCAAGGATGATAGCGGGGCAAATCTTCTTAACGCCCTTTATGTTCCCTATGCGATTTGATATCAATTCCGTGAGTTCTCTTCCATCCTTCGCCCATATCTCAGTCATAATCATGTGGTCTCCAGTAGAAGTAGCTACATATTTAGCCTCTGGAATTTCACATACCTCTTGTACGGCTTCTAAAAGCCTAGCAGGTTCCACGTCGATCCCAACGATTGCTACAGTGTTTAAACCTATTTTTGCTGGGTCCAATTCAACTGAAAACTTTTTTATCACCTGTTTCTTTTGAAGTGCCAAAACCCGTTTTCTAATCGTTGACTCGTTCAATTTTAGTTTTTTAGCTATATCCGTAAACGAAGCTCTCCCGTCCTTCTCGAGAATTTTAAGGATTTTCAAATCCAAAGCGTCGATGTCTGCCATATCACTCATCCTTTTTTCGGACTATTATATATTTTTTCATACTTTTTTCGTGCGAAAAACATATAAGATAGTCTAAGATAAAAGCTTTTTGCTCTGAAAATATGAAGCAAAAGTGGTAAATCATGACTTCTGAAAAATTGTTGGAATTGTTAAACGGGGCAATAGCAAGAGAGCTTCAAGTGTCAGTTCAGTATATGTGGCAACATGTCTTAGCCAGAGGCATAAAAAGCCCTGCAGTCGCAGAAATCTTCAAAAAAATAGCCATCACTGAGATGAAGCATGCGGAGGCTGTAGCTGAGCGGCTAGCTTATCTCGGCGGGAAACCTACAACAAAGCCTAATCCCATTTTTGTCGGTGAAAACTTAAGGGAAATGATTCAAACAGATGTAAAAGCAGAAGAGGAAGCAATAAACCTTTACAGACAGATTATTAAGATTGCAGAACAAGAGGGCGATATTGCAACGAAAAAGTTGTTCGAAGACATTTTGAGTGAAGAGGAAGAACACCACCACACGTTTACAAAACTTTTAGAGGAATAATTGAAAATTAAAGGGAAAAGGAGGTGGAAATGAATGGTTAGAGACATGACGGAAGCAAACCTCAAGAGCGCCTATGCAGGTGAAAGCCAAGCCAACATGAGATACACAATCTACGCGAAAAGGGCAACACGAGAAGGATATCCAAACGTTTCCCGACTATTCACCGCAATTGCCTACGCTGAACAGATTCATGCATCCAATCACTACCGGAACATAGTTAGCAAAGGTGGCTCAGTTACCGTTGCCATGGCAGCTTTCGGATCAAGGAACACTGCAGAAGACCTTCAAGCTGGAATTGACGGAGAAACTTTCGAGATCAAAGAGATGTACTCTGCGTACAAGACAGTAGCAGAGTTCCAAGGCGAGAAATCAGCGGAGATCAGCTTCACTTGGGCCCTTGAAGCTGAGAAAATCCATGTTGGTTTGTACCAGAAAGCGAAGCAAGCTGTAGACCGAGAAGAAGACGTTGACTTAGGACCAGTCCAGATTTGTCAAGTCTGCGGTTACACTGTGGAGGGCGATGCACCTGAAAGATGCCCCATCTGCAAGGCTCTAAAAAACAAGTTCAAACCCTTCTAAGGAAGATGGTGAAACTCCTTATGACAAGTAGTGTGCGTTGTGTGAAGAAGGCTCAAAGAGGCAAGAAAGTTGACGAGAAAGCGGCAATCCCACTTCCTCAAAGCATAACGGAATCCATGAAATTTCAACTGATCTTTTTGAAAGATGATGAATACCAGAACGTTGAGGTTTTAGAAGTTGAAGAAATCAATTTTGAAGAAGTGATTCAACGCATAAGTCACGGAGAGTCGGTTTTCATCACACATAAGGACGTGCGAGAATGGGACCTAAGCGCGGATTTGGGTGAAAACTTTAAACACCCTTGGTACTTTACCCACATATAAAGAGCCACAAAATTTGGGTTAGAAACATTATTAAAATGCTACTTGTGATAAACGAAGGAGGTGAATAAATGTATAAGTATACATGTGAAGGCGATATTTACTGCGGAGTCAACACCGTGAAAGACAAGAAAAACATGACAGATCTTGAAAAGAAACACACTCCAGTTATCGACTCATCGGAAAAAGTGAACAAAGGAGAACTGTTTGAAGTTACAGTTGAGGTGGGAAGATACATGAAGCATCCTAACACAATGGGTCACTTCATCCAGTGGGTTGAACTCTACTCTGGCAACACATTCTTGGGGAGAGTAGAATTCACTCCTGAGTTCAGCGACCCGAAAGTAAAGATGGTAGTGATGCTGAAACATGGGCATCCTTTGATTGCTGTGGAGAGATGCAATTTACACGGCATGTGGTCTTCAGAACCCAAACCCATCAAAGTTGTATAGCCTAATGATTGAATGGTGTTTGGAAACGCGAAATGATTTGTTCCTTGAGCAGCTGAATGAAAAGGTTTATTGAGAAGCTTAGAGGAAAGGTTACAGGCGACTTTCCAGTGAATATAGAGATTCCAATTAAAAGAAAGTGAAGCAGTGAAGGTTAAGCTGTATCAAACAGAGGAAATAAAACGTGCCTGAGTCAAGAACAAAAAGCGGACAATTCGTTACGCCAGGAGATCGACTGGGAGTAATTGAAGAATTCACACCGGGTCCTGGAACATATGCCGAACAAGGTACTGTGTATTCTGAAATTACCGGGCGCACACTTGTAGATATGTTAAACAAAAAAGTCTCAGTGTACCCAACGGTTCACGTGGTGACCGTTCCAAAGGTAGGTAGTACAGTTTTCGGTCAGGTGTTGGACGTACAGAGCAGAACTGCTACACTTCGTATATCAAAGGTTGGGGAAAATGTGATCACTGGCTTTTTCAGCGGTATCCTACACAT
>CAYFTS010000098.1:0-4532 GCA_964346135.1 uncultured Candidatus Bathyarchaeia archaeon
CGTTTGCTGAGTTACGGTGGAAAGATTATAAGGGCTTTGGGAGAAAAAACCGGGAAGAGGGTGCGCGTCCTAGAATATGGAGTAGATGACAGAAAATTTTTAGAAGACTTGTTCGCGCCGTTAAGCATCATCACGATAAACACGATTTGGTTACCAGACGGAACCACTGAAACCCGGGTTATCCTAAGAAAACGAGGGAAGAGACCGCCACCCATCAACACAGAGGCATTAAAGGAAATTGCTAAAAAGGTTCACGGAACAACTCTTAGAGTAGAATTTGCGAGATAGACAGAGGATATCGTATGGAAATCGATCAGATGGGGGATTGGCGTAGAACTCATTATTCAATAGACGTAAAGTCAGATTTAGACGGAAAAGAAGTTATCGTTTTCGGCTGGGTTCAAGACATCCGAGACCTTGGCGGAATACGATTCGTAATTCTGCAAGATAAAGAGGGAACCATTCAAATAACCATTCCACGCAGCAAAATTGACAAAGAAGTGACTAGAAAAGCTAATTCACTGCAACGTCAATACAGCATCGGCGTGAAGGGAACAGTTAAAAAAACGAAGCAAACTCCAAGAGGAGTGGAAATCGTTCCCAGCGAGATGCGGATACTAGGAATAGCTCAGTATCCCTTGCCCCTAGACGTGACAGGTCGAACCCCAGCGAAAATCGATGTGCGCTTGGATGCACGTGCCCTCGATCTATGTCAAGACGAGAACAGAGCTGTCTTCAAGATTCAACATGTTGCGCTGGCAGCCGTACGCGAATTCTTATCTGAACAGGGCTTCACGGAGGTGCATACACCGAGAATTATTGCCTCTGCCACTGAGGGAGGAGCCGCCCTCTTTCCTGTGGATTATTTTGAACATAAAGCATTTCTTGCGCAAAGTCCTCAACTGTATAAGGAGCAACTGGTTGTAGCTTTTGACAGGGTTTTTGAGATAGGCTCTTTTTTCAGAGCTGAGGAATCGCACACTAGACGTCATTTAAGCGAGTTCGTTTCTATCGACATTGAACAAGGATTTGCAACTGCAGATGACGTGATGAAAGTGCTCGAAGAAATGATACATCATATGTGCTTGCTAGTGAAGAAAAATTGTCAAAAAGAACTAAAAATCCTTAAACATAAGATTGAGGTGCCTGCAATCCCATTTAAACGCTTCACCTACGATGAAATCATAGAAGAGTTGAAGAAAGAAGGAACAGAAATTTCTTGGGGAGAAGATATCTCCACCCAAGCGTTCAGAAAACTAGGTAGGCTTCACCTCTACTTTTATTATATCACTGACTGGCCGACCAAATCAAAACCGTTTTACATAAAGCCTCGAGACGACAACCCAGAATTATGTGAAGCGTTCGATTTGATGTGGCGTTGGATAGAGCTAGCCTCTGGCGGAACCCGCGTTCACTTAAAAGATCTTTTGATCAAAAGGTTGAAGGAGCAAGGGCTGCCCCCCGAAGCTTTCAGCTATCACTTACGAGCTTTTGATTATGGTATGCCTCCTCACGCTGGGTGGGCGGTTGGTCTTGAAAGGGTGATGATGATGCTTACTGGAAAGAAGAACATACGGGAAGTCGTGTTGTTTCCGAGAGACCGATTTCGACTCACCCCTTGAAATGCTGATCCTTAAAAACCTGCTTTTAAACCGTGTCCAGTATTCTCCTCAAACCCCTCCATTTTTCTATTTCCCAGAAAGAATACGCATAGTGAGCATTCTTGTTCTTCACCTTTTCATTTTAATAGCTTTAACATCACCTAGCGTGCCGTATGTTTTCTCTTCCAGATAGAAAATTGGATTTAAATATCTGTAGCGTTGCTGGTTTGAGCCTTCAAGCGCCTTCTGGTCTATGGAAGCGAATATAATCTTGCCAAATATCCAAATCTCATCTCCATATCTTTTGTCTGAGTCGTAAATGCACTCCAAATGTGCTTTACACTCTTGAAAGCTAGACGGAGAGATCATAACAGAAGGAATCAAAGTAAAGCCCAACTCCTGCAGTTTCACGGCGTCATTATGAGGTGATTCACCAGCCTTCCAAACGTTTTCAACTAAATCTTCGCTTGGAACGTTTATCACAAATTCTCTAGTTTCAAGGATGTTTTTAGCTGTTTGATGTTTTAAATTGCACCCAAAACCAATAATCGCTGGTTTTAGCGCCACCATTGAAATCCAGCTCTTAGGCGCCACGTTCGGAATCTTACCCGTATTCATTGTGCTGACCAGAACAATGTGTCCTGGCAAAGGTGACGTTGGCCACATGCGTTTGTCAACGCTAAGGTGTACTTTTGTGTTCATGACTTACATCCCTATAACATATACATTTTGAGTGGGGTGTTAAAGTTTTTAGATTCTAACAGGACGCATGGATATTTCATGCGAAGATTTTTCTGTAATCGAATTTTTCTTCTAAGAGGGAATCTTTGTACCTTTTGACATCTATTTCTTGATCCATCAACTTCTTTATCGATGTGACGCCCTTTCTTTCTCCCAAAATTATGGCTCCGACGATTTTTCCTTGTTCCAAAACGATTTTCTTGTAGACGCCTTTTTCTTTGTCGATTTTTCTAATCTCTTCATACTGAGACCCTTCTGGATTCACCAATCCCATCGAAGTTAAGTCTATGTCAACAATCTTTAATGTGTTGGATGGAATCGTGCCTTTGTAGACTTGCTTTTCCTTTTCCGACATGTTCACGGCTGCTATCTTTGCCTGTTCTAGAGCTGCTGGGATGATGCCGTAGACTTTACCCTTAAATTCAGCTACATCGCCGGCAGCACACACGCCGTTGGCACTGGTCTGGAGATATTCATCAACAACAACACCTTTTTCTGCTTTAATTCCTGCGTCTACAGCCAAATCTGTGTTGGATCTAACTCCCGCAGAAATCAAAACTAGGTTACCCAAAAGTTCTTTTCCATTGTCAAGTAAAACGCCAGAAACTGTTTTTTTACCTAAAATTTCCTCTGTTTTGACGCCCAACACAATTTTTATGCCACGAGTTTCAATTTGGTCTTTCAAAATCGTTGCTCCCTCTTGATCAAGTTGCCTTGACAACAGTCTCGAGTAGATTTCTACCACTTCGACTTGCTGGCCGAGTTTTCTTAAGGATGCGGCGAATTCTAAGCCTAAAAGTCCGCCTCCGATGATTATGGCTTTTCTTGTTTTCGCCGCATATTCCTTTATTGTTAGGGCGTCTCTGATGGAGCGGAGACTGAAAACACCGGTTTTTTCCACGCCTTTTATTGGGGGGATAAATGGATGTGCTCCGTTTGCTAAGAGAAGTTTGTCATAGTTTATCCTTGAGCGATCTTCTAGTAGAAGTTCCTTCTGCCCTGTCTCAATACCGAGTGCTTTCTTGTTTAAGTGGACTTGTATACCTCTCTGTTCATACCACTGTTCAGAAAACATGCAGATTTCTCGGGGTTCCGCTTTTCCACACAAAACCTCATATAACCTCGGACGAGGATAGTACAAATGATTTTCATCTGTGTAGATGGAGACCTTGGCTTTAGGATTGTTTTCCTTTATGGTTTTGGCTGCTGTGACACCAGTGACTCCACTTCCGACAATAACTATGTGCATTACAGTACTTCCAAGTTGCATTATAACTTGCCAAAAGCGTATTTATTAGTATGCTGCGGGCGCGTCATAAGGTTCCTACATAGGCGTAGATTCTATGGACATTCATGTCTCTTAGCGCAGTGTAGCGACAATAACCGTCAACGAGCATAAAGTCTTCCTCCCTAACTATGACAGGCCAAACGACCGAACAATACTCTTTGATGGAACTCAGAAGTTCATCGCTGCGTTCAGCAAGTTCTTCTGAAAAATTGTAGCCTCGCACATCATCAACATAGTTCATAATGTTAGGATTTAATTTAATCCGATCGATCTTTGCGATTTCTAAACGCCATCTACGTTTTGACAGAGTTTTTAGCCACAGATCCTCCCTCGACTCGCGGCCTTCAAACTTGGCGTCTGCCTCCCATTCCTTCCGTATCTCCTTATTGATAAAATTGTAAATCCCTTCGGGGTCTTCAATCACCCAGTAGGTTATTCCGTCGAGTCTACGAACGGGTGTCATCAAAAACCGTTTCGTCACAACAGCTTCCACCCTGCAATTGGAAGACCCTCCAAATTCTTAATAAGTTTGCGCTCGCAAACGTTTCACATTAAAAACCTGTTTTCAACAGGTAATTTTTAACAATTTTGTTATAACACGTACATAAGATTGTTGTTCATTAAAAGGTTTGTTTTATCACGTTTCAACATCGTTTAAAGTATGAAAATTCAGAACAAACTCTTTTCTCCCTTCTTTTAACATGGTATTAATACATATATAGTAAGAAAATTTAGAACCCTTAGACTTGGTATTGTTTCGCCTTCTCTTCCGGCTGTTCCTTACGGTTCAACAGTTCCCTGCCCAAGTCGGTTATGTCGTGTTTGTAGTAGGTGCCTTTAACGCGCATGGGCGTTATTAAACCCCTTGCTTTACACCTTATTAAAGCACGTTTCATCGGTTC
>CAYFTS010000099.1:0-2485 GCA_964346135.1 uncultured Candidatus Bathyarchaeia archaeon
TGGAAAAGAGCAAGAGAAAAATCTAGAGTGTATTTGAAGCCCAAGGACATGAGGGATTTCTTCTCTCAAGAGATGGGAAAAGCCTTTGTTCCAGACAGATACATTGATATCTTTCAAGGCAGAGCTCCAAGGAATGTTTTGGCTAAACATTATACTCCGAAAGGAATCAAGATACTAAAGGAAATCTACGATAAAGCAAATCTGAAAGTGTTAGCCTAGCCTTCCCAGTTTTTCTTCTTCCGTCAAATCATCCTATTGCCTTTTTTGTTGTGTCAGTCATGGATTTCAGTAACTCTAGCAGAAACATAGGTAACCCATCCAAGGTTCATCCAATAATCCAAGTCTTCACTTATGCCTCGGATCCATGATTGAGCCCCTTCAACAGTGACTTCTGCGACAATAATCGTCTCTGGTTTGAAGCGAAATCCCCACTTGTTGTCGTATTCTTCCACAACACCGCCAACCCATCTTACTGTTTTGTTATCATATAGCTCAACCAACTGATTCCAAACTTCATCACTTGCAGATTCTACAGCTATATGATCACCTTTTGAATCTCTAATCACAGCCCATCTATCAGTTTCATGAACAATTTCCTTCAAATAATCCAAGTGGTTAAAGTAGTTCCAGACAAAAACGCTCGTTATGAGCAGCACGGCTACCAAAGCAATAACGACTACTACCTTGTTTCTCATTTCATCTCAATCCCAACACTAAACAGGCGTATTTAATAAAACCATACTTCAGAACACGCATGCATATTTTAGTACAACAAGGTGACTTCAAAAAAATGCATGCATGGAGACAAAATGCTCAGAAAACTCTGAGAATCTTGTAAGACTTTTGGGGTAGATTTAGATTAAGAAGTAGAAAAGGAAGAAAGCAACAGTCGATACAATCCCAATAGCCAGTATCATTTTTCCGTGAAATTTGTCTTCTTTGTTTTCCTTTTTTGCCAGTCCTGCTCCAATAAGAATTCCTATAATCCCTCCCATTGTAACAAAGACATAACCTATTATGATCGTTTTGTTTGAAGAAGACTCAGTTGGCGGACGGACTCCATATCCTATGGTTGACAACCCTCCGAAAAGAAACACCATACCCAAAACGGATACTATAGGTGGCATAAACGCTCTTTTGGACTCTAATGCGAAATATGCTGACACCAGTTTGGGTTCCAAGTTGTTCTGGTTATCCCATACAAAATAGATCGGTTGTAACAAGAAGCCACTTGGTGGGTTCCATTTGACATCAACTCTGGAAATGCTTTGTCGGCTGGGTTGAATGTAGTATTCGTAAGGGGCGGTGCTCACACCATACCAACTTGCATTCCATTTCGGGAAGTTTTTCGAGTCTAGAACTAAAAAATCTACACTTCTGTCTCCGCCCTCTGTAATGTCAAAGGCTATGTGCAAAGTTGTATCGGAGTAAAAATATGTAGAGTAATAATAATAGCCAAATGCTGGAACTACAAAAGATTCATCCGACAAAAGGCTTGAATCAAGAACATTTACAAAAGGCAAAGCACCTAGTAAAACTCCTGTTATCACAAGAATTGAACCCAAACCAACAATAAGACGTCTCAATTTCAAAGACACTCCAATCTGGGTACTAAATGTATATTCCACATTATTCCACTGCTGTAGAATAAATGTTGTTTCACTATGTGCGCAATTCTATTGTTCTTTCGGTTCTGCTATAACTTTTCCGCATTTCTCACATTTAATATTCTCATAGACATGGAAGACTTCTGTTACTGGAATAAGATTTACATGACCACATTGACACTTGATTTTGACAAACTTTAAAGTCTTATTCATAATAATTCGTTAACTAGAACAGAGCATAAGTTTTTGGCTTGAAAATTGCTGAACATTCTGGAAGAGGGTAGGAGAGTTATTTTCTAGGTCTTCACTTCTTTTCCGCAGTTAGGACAAAACTTTGCTTCTACTGACACCAACTTTCCACATTCGGAGCAAAATCTACCTCTGGATGTCTTTTGAGGTGAGGTTGTTGTAGAAGTCTCTTCTTTGTGAGCCATTTCTTCTAATTCTTTCACGAACATATTTTTTTGATTTCCGTAATGAGAGCCAATGCTCCAGCATACTAAGACATTAATACCCAACGCTAAGAAAACGATGACATCGGGAACACTAAAAAACAGCAGAATTCCTCCAACAAAAACGCCACCAACAAACGAAGTCATATACGCCACTATTTGATTTCTTCTAGCTTCTCTAATTTTCATCTGAAGATATGCCACTTTTGCCACTTCAGACAAACCAAAATCACCCAATTCTCGTTATATGCAATATTTTTCCTTAAATTATTAATCTCTTTTTTATCTACTATGTTTTTTCTAATAGAGATTCTGAGTAATAATTTACCTTGCACAATGTTTATCACCTTGAAAGTAGTCTGATTCCGAACATTATGAACCCTAAAGAAGCTCTTGTGAAAGAAATGCTTGAAAAGATAGGAGGCA
>CAYFTS010000100.1:0-4097 GCA_964346135.1 uncultured Candidatus Bathyarchaeia archaeon
AAATGCTGTCGCTTTGGAAATCTTTAGAGTAGTGCCTACAAATCCTCTATGGGAAATACTATCAACGTTTGGAAAAGGCGTAAACCACCTATGCTAAAACACAAACCAGACTTCCGGAACATTCCTCGTTCAATTTTGCTATTTTTGCTATTATTCAGTGTTTTAATCATGGTTGAGTCGGTCGGTAGTACAGATGAATCCATTTATAGCTTAAATTTTAACCATGCATGCATGCATGTAGCTGCCGTACATTGATAATGATCTGTCTTGGAATCTTATGTTCTTGCCTTGACTGATTGAACTCGATAGTTGAAAATCCCCCCCAGAGCAATGCCCCAGATTAGGTGAGGGATAGAAGTGAAACTAATCATATCGACAAGAGGAATATTTGTGACCACTGCAAAAGGAACGCAGAGCAAGGGTATCGTAATTAACCCAACAAGTATTCCCAGCACAATACCATCTCTAGTCGTGTCTAAGCGAGTTGGAAATAGCTTGAACGTGATGGCGGCAAAGACGAGACCCAAGAATGTGCCCATCAAGAAATGTAAAGGAACACCCTCGAGAACACTTCCTCCCACCACTGATCCAATCAGCGCCAGATAAGTGTGAACCGGCATTCCAATCAGAGAAAACTGTATTACCATGACAAGATCCATGATTAATGTAGCAACCAAGCTTCCAACTATCGTGAATCTAATATCAGTGAATACTGAGGTAGAATCCATCAACGTAACCAATTGAAATACATTTAGTCCCCATATCAGTCTTTTGCATGCATGCAAATCCTATCTTTTTCTGATAAGATTGCGTGCACAAGAATTTAAGTTGCGGTAACCGTATTTTTGGATAAACTTTTGGAGGAATAATGTTTGGCGAAGTTAAGTGGAAAAGTTTCTCTCATAACTGGAGGAACGCGGGGAATCGGTTACGCAACGGCTTTACTGTTTTGCAAGGAAAGAGCAAAAGTTGTGATCATCGGTAGATCCAAAAGGCATGGAATGGAAGCAATTGGCAAACTGGAGAAAGAGGGATTCAAGGATGTGGTTTTCGTTCAGGGTGATGTTTCTAAATCGGCTGACGCCGAGAAGATGATTGAGACTACGGTAAGGAAGTTTGGACAGCTTGACATTCTTGTTAACAACGCAGGAATTTTGATAACTGGGGCCGCGGAAAAGACAACTGAAGCCGATTGGGACAACGTTATCGACGTGAACCTAAAAGGGACTTTCCTGTGCTCCAAGTATGCCTTGCCGCATCTGAGGAAAACCAAGGGAGTCATAGTTAACATCGCCTCTTCCGCCGGTTTGGTAGCTGATCCAGAATACGTCGCGTACTGTGCATCCAAAGGAGGCGTTGTCTTGCTGACTAAGGCTATGGCTCTTGACCATGCCAAAGAGGGAATTCGGGTGAACTGTGTCTGTCCCGGATCTATCATGACGTCAATGCTCGAACAAGACCTAATTCAAAGTGGGATGGTTAGAGAGAAATATCTAGAAGAAACAGCGGAGCTTCATCCGATGGAAAGGATAGGAGAGCCAGAAGAGGTTGCAAAGGCTGTGCTGTTTCTCGCATCCAGCGATTCTTCATTTGTAACTGGAGTAGCGCTCTCTGTTGACGGCGGATACGTCGCCCAGTGATATAGAGCTATGTACGCACGCTGATGCAAGGTTGCGGAGTGTGCTATTCTAAAATCTGTTGAGTTTAAGATGTTATTAAAGCACAGAAAGTAGCTGCCAAAATCGCCACAGAAGTGTGCATACATAAATCGTGAAACATAAAAAGTTTTTAGGCAAGGCATGTCGTCTTGTAGAAACCGGCTTCTAGTACGTCAATGGCCTGAACGGACATAAAAATGAACAGTTTCGGATATTTAGAGAAACCGTATGTGCTGCCTTTGAATCTCCAAAAGGACCTTAGCCTTCTTGCTCTCCGCCTCCAATAATGCGGCCTCATTCAGCTTTGAATAGTCGTAATCAAGAGAACCATCAATTCGAGTACGTTCTTCTTCATCATCACCCACAGAGCGAACATAAGCCCTCTTTAGTCCCAACATTTGGAGCATTTTTATTGTTAAAGATCTTGTTTCTCGCGATTTTCTTCTTCTCCAAGGGTCTTCCACATTAATCACCTTCTTCGTACACAGAAAGCGGGTTTGATCGATAATTATGTGTCTGAGCAAGATTCAAATATTAAACGAAAAACTTTTAAAAAATCGAATATTGTTCAATAACATGAAGAACATAAAACCCAAATTGATTGAGCTGTTCAAAGAAGGCTACTGTACACCCCAAATAGCCAAGATTGCCAAGAAAATAAAGGAACCATCCACCACTATTCACTACAACATAAAGAAGTTAGAAAAAGAAGGCGCGATAAAAACCTACAAGGCTACCTTCGACTACAAGAAAATTGATGAGGGATTTTGTGTGTATCTCCTAATCAAATTGACCGCAAGCGCAGGTGCTGAACCTTTCAAGATTTCTGATGAACTTGCCAGATATAAAGCGGTTGAGAGTGTTGACATCCTTGCTGGAGATTGGGATATGGTTCTTAAGGTGAGGACTAGGGATCAGGATGAATATCACGAAGTATTGATGAGTATTCTCGCCCGAGAAGGTATTGAGAAGAGCACGTCTTTGATTTCACTGAAGCAGATCAAAACCGAGTTTGTTTTAATGTAATGCGCGCGCGCATTTTTTTATTTTCTTTCGGCAATCTAATACTTTTGTTATGTTTCTTTTTGCGGAGTACATGTATCCACGTCGCCACTAACATGTATGCGTTCGGAAATCATAAGTATTCCTCATTTTATAGCCTATTGCATGAAGAAAAACGCCAAAATAAAGATTACAAAAGATGGCCCCTACATAGTTTCCGGAGGCCTGCCTATTGACAAGCAAATAATTGGAATAGGAAAAGAAAATGAACCTGAAAAATGGATTAAAGGCAAAAAGGTGCCATCCAGTGAGCCCTGCGCACTTTGTCGATGTGGCGAGTCAATGAACAAACCCTTCTGCGACGGGACCCACATAGAAGTAGGCTTCAACGACGGCGATGAATCCCTAAAATAAGCTTTGCGCGCATATCAGAGAAGAATAAATACGCGACATTTGTCATATATTTAACATTCGGTTAGGGGTCACCTTGTCAAGAGTTGCCATTGTGAAAGGGAGTAGGGGTCATGAACCCGTTTTTAGAGCCCTTGATCTGATTGACTATAAAGTAGCACTTGCGGGCTTTGATAGAGTACTCATCAAAGTCAACTTCATCACTACGAAGACCTGGGACACTGGCGCAACTACAGATCCAATTGTCGTCGAAGCCATAATCCTGAAGCTGAAGAGTCTTCCTGTAGAGGTGCAGGTAGTCGAATCAGACGCAACTGTAACCAACGCAACCAAAGCCTTCAAGGTTACAGGAATGGCAGAAATGTGTGAGAGAAATGGCGTAGAGTGGGTGAATCTAAGACATCTGAAAGAAAAAGTGGATATCCCTATACAAGGAGGTCTAGCCCTAAAGAAGATCACTGTCCCCCGTTTAGTCAAGGAATCCGCTGTTATTAGTGCTGCCAAACTAAAGACTCACAACGCGACTCAGGTCACCCTAGGGATGAAAAATATGTTCGGCCTCCTTCCAGACAAGTTCAAGTTCAAGTACCATGTTAGAGGCATCAGCAAAGTAATTGTGGACATCAACACTGTGTTGAGACCAGCCATCACCGTAATAGATGGGTTTATCGCCATGGAAGGCAACGGCCCGACAAACGGCAACCCCCTCCAGATGGACACAACTATCGCAGGGGTTGATCCCGTCGCCACAGACGCCACAGCGTGCAGAGTCATGGACTTCGATCCCCATACCATCAGCCACATTAGAAGAACCTATGAAAAAACGTTGGGCGAGATAGACCAGATTGAGATCGTGGGAGACGGGATTGAGGCCGTAATGAAGCCATTTAAGAAGCCGTAGGTTTGCGCGCGCGCATGCGCGTGTTTTTAGAATCTATTGAAGCTGACTATTTTCTCAATCGATTTCCTTCTTCTCTGGTGCGGTTTCTCCGCGGGATATCCAAAAGAGACAAGAGCCACAACTTT
>CAYFTS010000101.1:0-9871 GCA_964346135.1 uncultured Candidatus Bathyarchaeia archaeon
TGTTTCTCCTGTCAGGACTAGCTCAGACCCTAACAGTACTCTTTTCAAGCAGAATGCAATTCAAGCTCGGAAGAGAGAAGCTGTTATTGTTGAGCTCGATTTTCTTGTGCATCTCCCTAACTATTATTGGCTTAACCCCTACAATCCCAATCTTCATGGCTTGCTTCTTAATTTTCGGCTTTGGGCAGGGAATGGCATACTCAACTGCAATATTGCTGGTTTTGAAAGGAAGCGGCTCCAGAAGAGGGAAGGTTGCTGGGATGTTTGAAAGCATATTGGGTGTCGGATTCTTCACGGGTCCGCTGGTTGGAGGAATCTTTTATCAAGTTGGTGGTCCATATCCCTACTTTGTAGGTGCAACTGTAAGTTTGTCGATTATTACGTCTCAGCTAATATCGATGCTGAGATACTCTCACGCCAAACGATAACAATATGTGGACGTGAAGTTCCGTTCATGCTTTGTTACTCATAAATATAACATGAAACTGATGAAAAAGTATATTAGGATTAACCTCATTGAGGTTGTCAATTCGAAAATTTCCGGAGGCATGGAATACTTTGGTAATGAGAGACCGTTTTGAATTAATGACCACCATTCTAAAAATTTGCAGGAATGGTTCAACCAAAACACACATCAAAAACAATGCCAACCTCAGTTCGTCAGTCCTAAAGCATTACCTCGATTTCTTAATGAATCTAAACCTTGTTTTCGAAGGAAACTCCTATCACACCACAGTCAAGGGACTAAAGTTCATCCGTGCCTTCGAAAACCTTCAAAGAATCCTGGACTCTCCGGTCTAACTTACTATCGACTACGCGTCTTGCGTGCATATGAACCCGTATTATCTAATCTTTCTTTAGGCGCTGTTACACCAAAAACATCACTGGTTAGAATCAAGTAATGATTCTAACCATATGCGCCAGGTAGTCCCATCTTTTCCTCTCTTTTCCGCATGTCTAACTCTTTGTGGTTAGAAGAAGTTCTAAAGTCTGGTAAACCCTAAGGAATCGGATGCCTTTATCTGTGGTATGAAAAGAATTTCCTATTCTGAGGAGACCCAATTCCAGTAAATAGGAAAGATATTCTTCCGTCGCACCATAACTAAGGTTACATGAATACATGATTTGAGTTTTTTTTGCTCCATGTTTCGCTACTCGTAGTATTTCAGCAATTATTTCAAAAGAGCTTCGTATCATTCTATTTCACGCCAGCAAATTCTTTCCTTACCCTCGCTTTGATTTTCCCTTCTGCCTCACGCTTGATTTTTTCAGCTTCTTCACGTGATTCTATTCTAGTCATATAATTGAACCAGATACCTGAACGAGGCAACTCTATTTCGATTACATACACCATGATGCATCACTATCTTATTTCAGCAGATTCACTAAGCGTCTTCGCGGGCGCGCATAAATATCATCTTTCCAAAACCAACATATTCCAGTGTTCGATACTGGTCACGCATGAACTCTTCTTTAATAGAATCGATAAAAAAAAGTGTTAGTTTGGTGGTGGTGTAGAAGATGGCATCTCTGGTGGCTGTTGTGGTCGAGATGGCTGTTTCGGCCCTTTTTTCTTTGAAACGACTATTGCAATCGCAGCAATTACCGCCGCTCCTATTATAGCTAGCGCTATTAAAGCGCCGAAATTGGTTCCTGTTGTAGTTGCAGCGGTTGGGGCGAAGTAAATAGTATACATTGGGTCATGCTCTATTCTGTAGCCGTTATAGTTTGGATATGAGATTAGGAATAAGTAGTCTGCTCGTGTCATGTTGATTATGCTTTCTTTCGCTCTCTCGTAGAGGTTAGGATACATATGTACCAGAATTAGAGGCAAGTATCTCGCAAATTTTCTGTGGAATTCGAAGAGGTCACGGTTTCTTGCATAACCGCTAGTCTCAGCGGTTCTAGTGACAGCGTCATAGGTTTGCGGTGTACTTTCGGTGGAGTCTTCTGTGTAGTTAAAGAGGTTGTAGGTTTTTTTGACGCCAAATGAAGCATCGAAGATTTTTTCGCCGTCATCTGCGTACGTTGAGATCGAAGAATTGCTAACTAAAACTTCGTTGTCTGTGACGTTTTGTCCACTGGCCGAGGTGCTGTAAGTATTGCGTTCCAGCATAACTGATGTTTGAAAGTCAACAATGCTCATTTTGACTTCATGTTTGTCAAGGTATTCATAAACTGTTTCATTAGACAATTTCTTGCCGTATGAATAGCAGCCAGTGCTGTTGTAGTGATTGTAAAGTGGAATTATGAACCACCCATAAAAAATCCAAAGGTCCCGCATACGACCTATAACATGGTCTTGAGCTATAGTTGCCTTATGTGATTCTGGATCTATCGAAAGGGTGTAGTTGAAGGTTAACTCGTCGTAAGTTGCCAGTCCCCACGGTCTGCTTGTATCCGTTTCATTTTCTTCTGTAATGTGTGTTGTTATCCAAAGCGCTGTCAAGTTGGTGTATTTCATGCCCCACTTCCAAGTTAGTCCATCTTCAGAAGAAGTCAATGGGAAAACCTCAGATTTGCTGCTGAACGCAGGGAAACTGGCGTTTGGAAACACTTGTTGTAGGTTAACGCCAAAGCTGAAAGAGGCCCAAAGAGTGTCGTTTCTGTCAGGCGAGTCTGGGTAAACTGACTTTGCGGTGTCGTTGAATCCCATCAACATTAAGAATGAGGATGCCACTAACGCGTCTCTGCTGTTGTTCTCGGTCTTATAATGCAATAAGATGTTCTGCATAGGAATTGTTAGGTAAGCTTGATCTGCCAAACTTATGTTACGCAATCCTGCATATAACATCTGTAAACCCATTTTGTTAACGTAGGCCATGTAAACATTGGCATGCCAATAATTCTGCGGTTTCGACAATCCATGAAGTAGAGCCCATGCTCTTGCATAGTCAAAGTAGTCAACGGTTTTGGCAAAACTCTCCTCTTGAAAATCTGTTCTTAGCAAATCATCTGCCGAGGTAGGAACCATAGAAAGTGTGGTCAATAGACAAGCAACAAGAATAATCATTTGCGAAACTTTAATTTTCACCATTTAGATCACTATGCCTTTCAAAAAGATAACTCTAAATTTAAAAGCGTTCTGAACCACAAATATAGAGCAACAATTCACACGCTTTTGAGTTGAAACAAATGAAGTTTCCGAATTCATGACCTTTTAATCGGTGAATTCGATTTAGAAATTAAGCATGCACTGAAGCCCAAATCGTTTAGTGGGTATATGCTGAAATTGTTGAAAGTTTAGAGTCAACAAAACTAATGTTATACTCCGAAAGCGAAGAAGGAATCGAAGGATTCGTCATGGCTATGTAGCATGCATGCGAAGTACGTTTTATTCAAAACTGCAAGTGACAAAAAATTTTCTCCTCTTGGGTTCTTCTCCACTTCCTTGGTAGGTAAAAGATACAAGAAAGTTGCAACATCTATGTTGCATTCTACTACAAAACGAAATCAACATCAAAATTAACACTAAATGCCTTTTTCTTTCTTGTTTAACTATACCAGCTTTTTTTCAGGAAAATACATCTAACTGTCGGTCATGGTGGAGCCGTCCCGAGATATCTTGCACTAATGGCGTTTCAAACTGTAGGTAACAGTAAATATGGGATCGTGTTTCTACTGAATCGGGGTTCTAGTTTAGTCCATGATGATTATTTGTTAAACACGTTTTCCCCAACCATGGTTGATCTACTTTTTGATGAAGCTGTTCAACTAGCATCAAATTAATCTCTTTTTTGTTTTTTCTCCAAAGTATGTAAGAGAGAGCGGGCAGGCGAGGGAGGGAGCGGGCGGGCGAAAAAACACATGCGCACGCGTACGTGCACGGGAGTGCATACATTCAGACTGAATATTGCTGTCTGAAAAAGATAGCAATTTCGTGTAAGTGTGGGGCGTGTGCTATGAGGTTCTTCAAAGACGACGATCACGGCGCATAAGATGTTGGATGTCTTTTAGGATGGGAAGTGTGAGGAGAGTGAGTAGGATGAGATGGGGGATGACGAGTTCTGAGGGTACAGGAAGGGGGAATTGCAAGAAAACGGGGAGCAAAGCCGTTGAGACGGGTATTATAAGTAGCATGTTGGACGAGTGTTGTTCAATCAGCGTTTTTATTTCTCTTGTCGTCAACATTAGGGCTAGGAACGTCAAGAAGAGAGTCAATTCAACATAAACGTAAGTGCGCATTGCTGCTTCAGAGCCTCCTGAGAACGAATTCGACGTTAAGGGAAAGAATAGTTGTACGCCTTCAGCCCTGCTTTGGCGCATTGGATAGTCACCTAGAAGCGGATGTGAAATTAAGGCAATCAGGTACGGAATGGCTTCTCTCTTCCACACAAGGATGAAGGGAAAAGCTATTGCCAAGTATAAAATGAAAGAGTGAGTGGGTCCGCCGTGTGGAAGCACTGGAGTTAGTAGAAGGTCGATGTCAGGAAGAATTGAGAGTGTAAGAGCTATGGGGATGTTTAGTTTGACGTTTAGAATCTTTGCTGAAGCTTTGCCGGTTAAGTAGCCTAGGGCTAGGTGACCTACAGCAAACATTGTTGTTTGACCAGCTTATCTCATGCTTTAACCGCTTGCAATTTGGTTTTCAGTACTTACGCTTTGCCGCTCCTTATAAATGCACGGTTACAGGATTTGACTTGACGTAATGTGGAAAGTTAATGCATGCAAATCAGCAAACCTGTTATATTTAGCATCATCAACTTTGGTTCCATAAGCTGCAGCTAACGGGCTAAAGTCAAACCAGACAACGTCTCCATCGTCATCCACGTCTCCTGGGAACAGCACTTTGATCATGTCTGTCCCTTCAAATTGTGTTCCATCAGAGAGCTGTACTGGTAATTTCAAGGTTACATTACCATACATGCATGCTGGAATGATCCTCAGAAAGCTATGAAAACTTGGCGTTTTTGTGTTTTACGAGTTATTGTGCGGGCGCATGTAGTCTGAATCAAGATTTGTGTTCGTGATTTCTGGTTGAGAAATCATAAGTATAAGTTGGTTTTGAAAGAGTTCTGTGATTGGAATGAAAAGTGAACATGTTTTTGCGCTGTTAGCGCTTATTTTGGGGATTATTGGGGGCGTGCTTTTGCTTAGGGATGTTGTTGACGTTGCGTCAAAACTCTTGGCGGGAAGTAGGCATTTTGGTTTTGAATCGCTGTTACTTGTTGGGATAGGTGTTATAGCGATAGTTGGCAGCGCAGTAGTATGGACAGGACGTTACTTGGCAGGGGGATTAATAAACATAATTTTAGGGTTGATCGCCGTCTTTTACGGGAAAGAAACTGAGGGTCTGATGATTCTAGTCAGCGGTGTCTTGGGTATCGTGGCACCGAAAATAAAGGACTAGACAGTGCGTCTGGTGCGTGCGTCTATATTACTAGTTCACGCTGGGTATCGTTGGTCGCCGGCCTTTTATGTGGTTCCCAGCGGGATAGACCAGTCCATATGTGCTTGTTTTGTGCTTGTCAGGTGGGTTTGTGGATTAAATCTTAACCCCAAACCCAATTTAGACTTCTCGTATCCCTGAAGTCTCTCAATGGGTAGACATCGAAAAACCGGAGTGTTTCCTTATCCTTGTGGTTCAGAGTATAGTATGAGGTAACCTTGGTACGGGAAGAAATAGACGGTGCTATACCGTTGAGTGCGCAATAGACCATATTGGTGAGTTGCCCTAAAAACGATGGCGTTTGAACCTTGAAGGAGCTTAACACACTCCAAGAAATTGGTGGAATCTTCAACTATTATTTGCGTACCGTTTTCATAGGCTTTCCCAATTATTTCACTATTTGTTGCATCAACGACTTTGTATGTGTGCACACGCTTCGGTTTGTGAACAACGGCCTTTATCTTAGAAGTCTTCTTTGCCTTCAGTGCCTTCCCAGTCCTCTTCGTTGTTGACTTGCTCAACCTTAGACCTCAAAACAAATCCTAGTGCTGACTTCGTCCATCTTAAAACTTATGTATCGAGAATATTCATTCCGAATACACGATGAATCATATGTATGCATTTCAACTCTTAGCGAGGTTGTATTGTACGGGTATCAGGAACCTTCTCAGTTATTCGATTTCATGCTTTATGTTATCTCCGACGCTGTATAAGAAGATATGGGCATGCATGCAAAAAAAGCAAGTTAAGCCTTATGTTTCTGAGATTGTCCGTATGCCTGCATGTGACTTCGGGTTACTATGGAGCAAAGATGATCTGGCCCCAATAGGTGCCACCAACGCCGCCTATACCCTCCACAGTTCCCTGTCCACGCAGGTTCACCAAGTCGCCTGTTCCACTAAGAATTACCCAATTACCTTCCATCTCACCTGTTACTGCGTCACCTAAAGCTGCGAAACGCATAACCAGAGTACCTGATGATCCGTCTACTGAACCGTTGAACATGCCTGTCACCCGAGTGTTTGTCTTACCGTTAGGATGTATCACAACCGTTACTTCGGACTCCATTGTTCCTTCGAAGGTTCCTGTTATTGTTGTTGTACCCGTCTGACTGATGATCGTGTTGCCTCCAGCCATTCGTACATCAGGAGCTGACGCACCGGTGTCAATCCAGGTTCCACTTGCTGGTGCTGGTGGTGTTGCCATCACTGGAGCTATAGTTAACGCCAACAACAAAAAAGCACAGATCGCCATCAACACATCTTTCACGCCATCACCTCCTTTCTACTGCGTATTATAATTCATGATTACGCGCGCACATCCTCGAAATCATCAGTTTATTTGCAGGACCCCAGGGGCAGTTGCTGGCAAACCAGTTTCTGGATCCCAAGTTATACTGCCACTCATGTGCACGTTACGACATATCAAGTGCTGCCACTGCGGAGCCGCATCTGTTACTACACCGTTCATCCTGTATTCACTTCCGTCGAGGCTAACTACACCTTCGTCAGTTCCTGTTAAGAGCATATTGCCTTCCTCGTCCGTGATCAACCATATTTCACTGAAATGGATAGTCATCCCTGGTGTTTGATCGCCTTGCTTTCCTGTCCCTACATTTGTGAAAAACATCTTTCCAGAGATATCTCCGGCAATTGTTCCTCTCCATATCGGATTCTCCAAGTAAAAGTTCAACTCCATTGAACCGATAAGAGGCTTTTTGGCCTGTGCCGGTACTGCTGGCAATGTCATTAGTGAAAGAGCCAATGCAAGCAACACAATTAACCTTCTAATTTCTTTTCACCTCCCTCCAGTTAGCAGATATGTAGGTACAACCAACTAATGAAAGGTGTACCCTCACTTATATCCTGTAGCGTATGTCCGTAATAAAAACCTATGGAAAACCTAGGGTTACTTTTCTATGCGTACGAGTGCGCGCATAGCAATACACGATTATCAGAAATATACATGCATGCCGTTGTTCCGTTCTTTACTCTCTATTCCAAGTAAGCGCAGGACACAACATGCACTCTTTGGGATTCCTGCATTTTTTTGTCAGCATACATTTCCATGCCATTTGCGTCATCCTCCTTCTATTGCTTGGCTGGTGATTTTTGTTTTCATTAATAAAGGCACATACATAAATATAAGATTTCAAAGAAGAAAATTGACAAATTTTCATTTTCGACACATATTATGCATGCATTCATCGTTAGTTTACACTGGATATCGCTGATCGCCGACTCTTTTGTGGTACCGGCAGAATAGGTCAGTCGATAAGTGTTTGTCTTCTGTTTGTCAAGTGGGCGTGGAAGTTAGTGCGGCGTTGGCGTAGCTATGTTTTGCACGGTGGGTGCGGGTTGTTGCGACGTACATGGATGGTTGTGTTGGCAAGTTGGCTGCTGCGCGCGTATAGTGGGGTCTACTCTTTTTCTTCTTCTGTTGATAGCTCTTCTATCGGCATTGGGGGTGGGGTTGTGGCCATTGTCCATCCTATCCATGCACCGATCCCTAGAACTGCAATGAATGCGATGAAGACTGGTATTGCTATCAGCCAGAGTCGGATGGCTTCTAAGGCTGGCCAGAACATTGCAATTGTGTAGGTGGCTGCTACGACTACGCAGACGATGCAGACTAGCCCTCCGATAGTTTGATCTTTGCTGACCATAAATTCACCTCCTGCAAAATGTTTAAGTCACTATCCACATTGTTGCAGATAACATTGAAAGCTCGCGTGCCTCGCAACTACGCGTGGATTCAACTACTTGTCTTGTACTGGACAACTCTCGAAGTTTGCATGCACAAAATTCTTGGGTGCGAAAGGTATTTAACTCCTCATGCGTTAGTTAATAAGACGTATGTCATGAAGAGCTTTCGAAGAGGAACGTTTTCTGAGATTCCCTATCTCTCTCCTTTCAAGCCAATGAGGCAAGGCTCCTTTGTGACATGCGTCATCATGTACACACGTACGTGGGTTAGTTAGACTTATGTTTTGTGAAACTATCTTCTATGGTTCAAATAGTAGGTGCGCCATTCGACCGCATGTTGCATGCGATCCACAATTTTTCCGATGCGTGGCATGCATGCAACTTTCAGATGTTGCTTCCGTAGTTCTGAGCGAAAGCGCCGAAGTCAAACCAGTCAATGTCTCCGTCGCCGTCGAAGTCGCACTGATCATTGTATTTGGGATCTCCAGCGTTGCTTCCATAAGCCTGGGCGAAGTCGCCGAAGTCGAACCAGTCCACGTCTCCGTCGCCGTCAACGTCGCCTGCAATTGTTACGAAAACTGTGCCGTTGACATGTGTATTGTCGGTTGTGTCAACTTCGCCTGGAACAGGAGTTGCGTAGGCACTTACAGTGTAGTTGCCGTATGCCAAGCCCGTAGTGTTCCATGTGAACGTGATTGTGGTAGATTTTCCATTCTCCAGTACAACTGTTTCGATGTTCATGGCTGTTGTGTTGGCGTAAGCGGTAACGTTGAAAGTTTGAGTGTAACTGCCTTCGTTTTTCACAGTTACGTTTATGTTCAAAGGTTGGCCTTCTGCCACAACGGTCCTTAAAGGTGTCACATCTAGCGTCGCAATGTCGTATGCCTGTGGGGTCCAAGGGTTCATGAAGGGATAGTTGTCTTGGTTGTCCGCGTCGATGACGTATGGTGTGTCGCCTATTCCGTCGCCATCCGAGTCCTGTCCGGTGTAATCACTCCAGTAGTTGCCGCCGGAGGGATAAGCATTATCCCAGTTGTTTGTGGCTCCGACCGTGACTACTTGGTTTGGGTTGTCAAGGTTGTTGCGGTGGAAAGTATTGCCGGAAGTGTGATCCGTGTGAATGCCGGCCCAAGAATTATCAGTGATGTTGTTACCGGTGATTAGATTGTGCATACTGGTTGGAGTTTCGAAGCCTATCGAAAGACCGGCGTAGAAGTTGCGGGATATAGTGTTGTTGATGACGGTGTTAAAGAAGCAGGAGTAACCTATCGACACGCCGTCTTCACCATTGCGGGATATGTTATTGCCGGTGATAATGGTGGTGTTTGAGATCCATAGGGAGATGCCTATCCGATCATTATTGACTATTCTGTTTCTGCTGATGACGTTGTTTGATGAGTTGGAAACAAAGATCCCTCGCTGAACGTTACTTGTTAGATTGTTCTCGGTCACAGTATTGTTTGTTGAAATGTATAGACGGATTCCGTACGCAATCTGAGTTATATGTACCCACTCTATTGTTACGTTGTTTCTGTTAGTGAGATCGAAGCCAATGCCTGTTCCATCGCCTTGAAGTGTGTGGCCGCCGCCGTCTACTACTATGTTGTCTCTTTCCACCACGATTGCCCCATAAATGTTGTCGGTGAAAGTGTAGATGTCTACGTCACGTTGAATTGGCGCTGTCGGAGGATCTATTGACCCGTCAGGTCGGATGTATATGGTTTCCGGTTGCGCTTTGACTATTCCGGCAAAGTGCATCAATGCCAACATGGCTGTC